>DASZZG010000173.1:0-3491 GCA_035543355.1 Solirubrobacteraceae bacterium
GCGGCCTCCATCGCCAGGTAGGTGGCTCCGCGCGATCCCGCGGAGCCGAGCGTGTCGCCGTAGAGGGTCAGGTTGCCGAGAGCCCCGGTCTCGCGCGCGACCGCACGGGTGAGTTTGGGATTGATCGAGCTCTCGAGGAAGATCGCGCTGACGCGCTCACGCCGTAACTGCTTCACGAGCGCGGCGATGTCGCCTGCCGACGGCGCGGCCTGCGTGGTCTGCGAGGGGATGATCGCCCCGACGACGGTGAGCCCGTAGCGATGCGCCAAGTAGGCGAAGGCGTCGTGGCTGGTGACGAGCTTGCGCCGGGCAGCCGGCACCGTGGCGATGCAGCGCGCGATCCCCCGATCCAGCGTTCTCAGCTTCGCCAGGTATGCGCTTGCGTTACGCGCGAACTGCTGCGCGCCCGACGGGTCGGCCCGGGCGAGCTCGGCGCGAATGCGCTCGACGGCGACCACGACGTTGCGCGGATCGTGCCACCAGTGCGGGTCTACCCTCGAAGCCCCCTTCCCGGACGATTCGCCCGGAAGCCTGACCGGCACGACCGTTCCTAGATCGACCACTCGCGGATGCCGGCCCGCCTGGGCGACGATCTTCGAGATCCAGCTGTCGAGGTTGTCGCCGTTGACGAGCACCACCCGTGCACCCGTCGTCGCGCGCACGTCGTCGGGTCGCGGCTCATATTCGTGCGGATCAGTGTTCGCAGCGAGGATCTGATGCACCGCGACGCGATCACCACCGACCGCGCGCACGAGATCGCCGATCTGGGTCGTCGTCGCCACGACGAGCGGCTTGCGCCCGGTCCCCCCCGCTCCGCTCCCACAGCCGCCGAAAACCAGGCACGCGGCGCTCAGGGCAACTCCCACGAGCCGGTATCTGAACGAGGCGGCCGTCAGCACGGCGGCGACTATACAAGAATAAGACTCAGTACCGTTTACTGGCCGGTCCGAGTGACCCGCGCCGCCTCCAGTGCTCAGCGAAACACGCCCGTGTGGCCTAGCGAGTAGCGACCCGGCTGGGGATAGACGCACAGGCCGTGGGGACCGGCGCCCACCTTGATGCGTTTGAGGAGCTCGCCCGTGCGTGTGCTGATGGCGTAGACCTCGCCGTTGTAGCGCCCCGAGAGCCACAGGACGCGACCGTCCGTCGAGATGCCTCCCATGTCCGGGCTGCCGTTGGGGATCCGCCAGGTGCGCGCGACCCGGCGACGCGCGAACGAGATCACAGACACCGTCCCCGCGGTCCGGTTGGAGACGTAGAGGAAGCGCGAGTCACGGCTGGCGTAGAGGCCGTGAGCGCCGGCGCCCGTGGGGATCAGGCCAATCACGCGGAAGCGGCGCGCATCGATCACGTGAACTCCACCGGCGGCCTGATCCGCGACGTAGAACACGCTCCCGTCCGGTGCGAGCTTGACGTCCTGGGGCATCGACCCGGCGCCGAGCTCGAGCGTGCCGGTCACTCGCTGACGCGCGACGTTGACCCTGATCATCGTGCCGCCAAACTCGCAGCTGGCGATCAGCGAGCGTCCGCTGGCGCTGAAGTCCATGTGGTCGACGCCGTTGCAGCCGACGTGCAGTGCGTGATGCAGGCGCATGCTGTGCGCATCGCGAAAGTCCAGTCGCTGCTTCGCCTCGGCGACGACGATCGCGTAGCGCCCGCCCGGCGTGAAGTAGAGGTTGTAGGGATCCTCCACCGGCACGTCCTTGCCCCGCCGGCCGGTCCGGGGGTCGATCGGCGTGAGGCTGTTGCCGTGGTCGGCGTCCACCCACAGCGTGCGCAGGTCATAGGACGGCGTGACGTGCTGAGGTTCGGCGCCGACGGCGAAGTGACGGACGACTTTCATCCGCAACGGATCGATCACGTCGACGGTATTGCTCGTGCTGTTGGGGACGTAGATCCGCGAGGGGAAACGACGCACGACGGGACTCAAACGGCTCGCCCGATCGGCGGCGTAGACATCGAGGGCGTGCGTGTGTCGCCGGCGGGGTCGCGGCGGACGCGGCAAGGCGGGCCGCACCGGACGGACCGTGGGCGCCGCCGGAGCCGCGACCGATGGCGCGCGACGATCGACCGCAGCGACATCACCGCTGCGTCCGCGACCGCCGCAGCCCGCGAGCCCGCTCAGCAACGAGGCGATTGCCGCGGCGCTCGCCGTTGCGCGCAGATCGATCATCGGCGCAGATTACGGTGGGACTAAGAAACCAGCGGTCCTTCGGAGTCGAGCTGGGACCGCGCGGCGAGCTCCGCGATGACGCGCGAGAGCTGACCGCCCTGCCACGCGAGCGGTGAGGAGCCAATCTCCTCGGTACGCACCGCAGCGCCGCCAAGCGCCTCCGCGTAGCGTTGGCCGAGGGCCAGCGGATGCTCGGGATCGGCCTCGTCGCGACTGGCCACGACGACCGCCGGGATCGACTCCAATGCCCGCAGGTCCTCCCACGCCGTGAACGGGCGCGAGCGTGGCACGACGCGTAGCGCATCGGCGACGGCGCCTGGATGCTCGTGCAGCGCCATCCGCTGGCGCACGGCGTCGAGCACCGCGGGTCGCCAGCGTGGATCGACTGCGCTGACCCCGGCGGGAGACTGCCTGTAGGCCTCGACGAAGCCCTCCACGCCACCGTCGCGCAGTCCCGCCGCCAGCGCGTCGTAACGCTCCAGACGTTCACCCGCGAGGGTGTAATCCGGGTCGAACGCGGGAGTTATCAGCGCCAGCGCGTCCACCCGCTCGGGCCTCGTCAGGGCGAAGGCGAGAGCCGTCTGCGCCCCCATCGACGCTCCCGCGAGCAGCGCCCGATCGATCCCCAGGCTGTCGAGCAGCGTCTCGAGGTCGGCGGCGAGCGCCTCGTAGCCGTAGGCGTCCGCCGTCGGCGCGGGCGACGATTTCCCGTGTCCGCGGGCGTCGTAGGCGATCACGCGATGACCGCTTCGCTCGAGCGCGCGCGAGCCCATGACGACGTAGCGCCTGGTAGCCGTCAGGCCGTGAAGCGCAACGATCGGCTGCCCGTCGCCTGCGTCATCGTAGGACAGCGCCACGCCGTCGCCGCCTGCGTCCGGGCTGTGCATGGCGGACTAGATAACTGGTTGCGCTGCCGTTTGCGCGTGCTCGCGCAACAGTTCGGCGGAGCGCTCGGGCCGCTCGAGGAAGAACAGGTGCCCGACAGCGTCGAGCACCTCGAGTCGCGCGCCCTCGATTCGGTAGGCGATCAGCGCGGCATTCGAGAACGGGACCATCTGGTCCTCGGTTCCATGGATCACCAGCGTGGCCGCGCGAATCTGGCCCAATCTCGCGCTCGTATCGTGACCGGCGACCGCCTGCATCTGGGCGATCAGCGTGCCGATCGCGGCGGGCATGTAGTGCGCCATATCCGAGTAGCGCTCCCAGTTCGAGGCGTCGGCGGCGAAGGCGGCCGACACGTTGAGCCCCCAGCCAAAACGCAGCAGCTCTTCGCGGTCGCCGGAGAAGGCGAGCGCGATCAGGCGCTGAGTGTGCTCGT
>DASZZG010000174.1:0-3666 GCA_035543355.1 Solirubrobacteraceae bacterium
GAGGGGATGATCAGCTCGCGCCGCCCGCCGATGCGCATCCCCTTGACGCCCTTGTCCCAGCCGGGGATCACCATCCCGGCGCCAAGTTGGAAGTCAAACGGCTGACCGCGGTCCCACGAGGCGTCGAACTGCTTGCCCGTCTTGAACGAGACGCCGACGTACTGGACCGTGACGGTGTCGCCCGCCTTCGCCGCCGGGCCCTTGCCGGTGACGATGTCCTTGCTGACGAGCTTCTTCGGCGTGGCGCCCGATGGTTTGGCGATCTTGGGCTTGACGGAGGTGTCTTTGGGCGAACCGCCGGCGCCGGCCTTCTTGCTCGGTGCCTTGGTCGTGGTGGTGGGCGTCGTCGCGGTCGGGGTGGTCGCCGGCGGAGTGGCCGCCGCCGGCTGCGACGCGGTCTTGTGCTTCGAGCCGCATCCG
This sequence comes from Solirubrobacteraceae bacterium, assembly GCA_035543355.1. Lineage (GTDB taxonomy): Bacteria > Actinomycetota > Thermoleophilia > Solirubrobacterales > Solirubrobacteraceae > DASZZG01. Next base: position 421 of record DASZZG010000174.1, read on the forward strand.
AGCGCCGCGGTCGCGAGGCAGACGAGGGCCGATGCGATGGCGAGGCGGCGGGGCACGGCGGGCAGGCTAACGGGTAACGAGATCGAGCAGGCGCTCAAGGTCTGCTTCGTCGTTCCATGCCCCGACCGACGCGCGCAGCGCTCCGCGTCCGGGCAGGTCGCGTACAACGACACCGGCATCGCGCAGGGCGTCGCGCTGTGCGACTGGATCGGGCACTTCGAATGCCACCAGCGTCGTGCGGTCGCGTCGGAGCACGCGCAGGCCGCGGTCGGCGAGCCCTTCGGCCAGCTGGGCCGCCAGATGCGCCCCGCGGTCGTGCACGGCCTCCCAGCCGGCCTCGCCGAGCACTTCGAGCCCGGCGAGCGCAAACGCCGACGCCTCGGCCGGCAGCGCGGGAGCGTCGTAGCGGCGAGCGTCGGCATGCAGCTCGGCATCGAGGCCGGCCATCGCGTCGACGAACGATCCGTAGCCCGGATCCGGCATCGCGAGCCGATCGCGGAACTCCGGCGCGACGTAGAGCATGCCCGAGCCGTCGGGCCCGCAGAGCCACTTCTGGCCCGAGCCGGCATAGACGTGGCAGCCCAGGGCGCGAACATCGACCGGCACCGCGCCGACGCCCTGCGCGCCATCCATCATCAGCACGACCCCGTCCAACCCGGCGAGCTCCGTCGGAGCGATCCGGCCGCTCACCCAGCTCACGTGTGAGCAGGCCACCAAACGCGTGTTTGGCCCGACCGCGTTGGCCAGCTCGGCGAACGGCGCCACCCTGATCGTCACGCCGCAGCGTGCGCGTGCCGCGCCCAGCGGCCCGAGCACGCCCGGATGCTCTTCGTCTGAGGTCAGCACCTCATCGCCGGGTCCCAGTTGCATCCCCAGCAGCGCGCGCGCTATTCCCTCGCTCGTGCAGGTCGTTATCGCGACGTCGCTCGGGTCCGCGCCGAGCAGCGCGGCATAGCCCTCGCGCTGGCGCGCCTTGAGTTCGGCGCGCCGCTTGAAGTGGGGGAAGTGGCGGCCCTCGTCCGCCTCGCGACGCAGCTCGGCCTCGACCGCAGCCAGCGCTCGCGCCGGCACAGGACCATCGGTGCCGGCGTTGAGGTAGGTGACGCGGGCGAGCACCGGGAACTCGGCACGGAGGCTGGCAGCGTCCACGGTCCCGAGCATACCCGCCGTTTCCAGCCCTGGAAGTAGCATCCGCCGCCATGCAGGTGACGCTCCCCGACGGAAGCAAGCTCGAGCTCGACGACGGCGCCAGCGGCGCGGACGCAGCCGCCGCGATCGGTCCCGGCCTCGCGCGGGCGGCGCTCGCGGTCAAGGTGGCAGGCGAAGTGCGCGACCTCGCCCGCCCGCTCTCGGACGGCGAGCAGATAGAGATCGTCACGCCCGATCATCCGGACGCGCTCGAGCTGATCCGCCACGACGCGGCGCACGTGCTTGCCGCGGCCGTGATGGAGCTCTATCCGGAAGTCAAGATCTCGATCGGGCCGCCGATCGATCAGGGCTTCTACTACGACTTCGAGTTCCCCGACGGCGTCGCCGTCTCCGAGGCCGACTTCGAGCGCATCGAGGCCAAGATGCGCGAGCACGTCAAGGCCGACGAGCGCTTCATTCGCGAGGACGTGCCGGTCGAGCAGGCGCTCGAGCGTTTCCGCGGCGAAGGCCAGCAGTACAAGGTCGAGCTGATCGAGGACCTCGTCCGCGACGATGGCGTCGAAGGCGTGTCGCTGTACACCAACGGGCCGTTCACCGATCTCTGCCGTGGGCCCCACGGGCCGACCACCAAGCGGATCACGGCCTTCAAGCTGCAATCGGTCGCCGGGGCCTACTGGCGCGGCGACTCGAGCAGGACCATGCTGACCCGCCTCTACGGCACAGCGTTCGCGTCGCAGGCCGAGCTCGACGAGCAGCTCGAACGGCTCGAGCAGGCGCGCGCCCGCGACCACCGCAAGCTGGGCCGCGAGCTCGACCTGTTCATGTTCTCCGAGCTCTCGCCCGGCGGCCCGTTCTGGCAGCCGGCGGGGATGCAGATCTACAACGCGCTGTCCGACCTCTGGCGCGAGGAGAACGCACGCCGCGGCTATCACGAAGTGCGCACACCGCTGCTCTACGACGTCGAGCTGTGGAAGCGCTCGGGCCACTGGGACAAGTACAAGGACAACATGTACTTCACCGAGGTCGAGTCGCATCCGATGGGCATCAAGCCGATGAACTGCCCGGCGCACATCCAGATCTACGACGCGCGCCGGCGCTCCTATCGCGACCTGCCGATCCGCTACTCGGAGGCCGGCCTGGTGCATCGGCACGAGCCCTCCGGGGTGCTTCACGGGCTGCTGCGGGTGCGCCACATCACCCAGGACGACGCCCACATCTTCTGCACCGAGGAGCAGATCGAGGATGAGGTGCTGGCGTGCCTGGACTTCGGTTTCTTCCTCTACGAGTTGTTCGGCTTCGAGCCGCGACTCGAGCTCTCGACCCGACCCGGCGAGCGCATCGGCTCGGACGAGATGTGGGATACGGCCGAAGCCGCGCTGCGCGGCGCGCTCGAGGCGCGTGGGCTCGACTACGAGCTGCACGAGGGAGACGGCGCCTTCTACGGGCCGAAGATCGACCTGCACATGACCGATTCGATCGGGCGCTCGTGGCAGCTCGGCACGGTCCAGCTCGACTACTCGATGCCCGAGCGCTTCGAGCTGGCTTACGTCGGAGCCGATAACGCCGAGCACCGTCCGGTGATGATTCACCGTGCGCTGTTCGGGTCGTTCGAGCGCTTCATCGGCATCCTGATCGAGCACTACGCGGGCGAGTTCCCGCTCTGGCTTGCTCCGCTGCACGCGCTGGTGCTGCCGATCGCCGACCGGCACGCCGCCGCCGCCCACGAGGTCGCACGCGAGCTGTCCGAAGCCGGTCTGCGCGTCGAGTGCGACGATCGCACGGAGTCCGTCGGACGCAAGATCCGCGACGCCGAACTGCGCAAGGTCGCCTACATGCTCGTGCTCGGTGATCGCGAGGCCGACGCCGGCGAGGTCGCCGTCCGTCGCCACCGCGACGGAGACCTGGGCGCGATGACGCCTGCGGAATTCACGCGCCGCGTGCGCGGGGAGATCGCCGAACGGCGCTAGAACGCCGCGAAAGCCGCTGCTATGCTCGTCAGCGTTGATGATCACTAGCAGAGCTCTGCGGCTTCCCGCTTGACGCACGTGCCCACGGTCTAAGTGCCGGTACCGAAGCGGTTTGACCGGCGCCCGCCCG
>DASZZG010000175.1:0-6196 GCA_035543355.1 Solirubrobacteraceae bacterium
GCTGGCGTGCTGACGCGCGACGCGCTCGGGGCCGCCCATCGCACGGGCCAGCTCTTCCCGCCGGCGCAACTCGGCCAGCTCCCGCTCCCAGCTCATGGACGGAGCATACGTGCGCACCGAGCGCCGGCGAACAGGCTCCATGGGCGTCGATCGGCGTACGCCGATCGGCCCTCCAGAGGCGCCCAACGCGGTTTGAGAACGGTATGACGCAACCCCCGAAAGCGCGTTTGCAGGAGTTTTTGCACACCTGTGGGTTGGCACATCGCCGATCGACCCGCTACATTGCCGCGCCAGCTAGTCACAACCAGCCGAGTCCCTGCGTGCCTCGCACGTGGGGAGCGGGGGAACCACAGGGCCGGCATCCACTGGTCCAGGGGCGAATCGCCGACGTTTCGGCGTAGCGCGACCTTCTTAGCGCGAGCCCGACAGCTAACCCCGTAGGCGCCCGATAGAAGGGGTTCGCACGTGTCCACCCAGCGCTCGTCCGCCTACGCGCGGCTGCTTTCTCCGGCCCTCGCGGCTGCGGTGCTCATCTGCGCTGCGCCGGCCGCCGCCAAGCGGTCGAATGACGGCGCGTCCACCGCGCCGTCTACGGCAGCGCCCGTACAGGGAAGTCCGGCCGGACATCTCGGTGAGCGCGTTTTGCGCAAGGGGATGAGCGGAGAGGACGTGCGCGACCTTCAGCGCAGTCTGACCGCGCTCGGCTTTCACACTGCGGTGCGGGGCAAGTTCGACACGCTCACGGCCAAGCAGGTTCGCGCCCTTCAGCGCAGTGCCAAGCGTCGCGCGACGGGAGTCGTCGACGGCGGTACCGCTCGCTTCATCGCCAATGTGCTCGCCGCCGAGGGCACGGGTGGCATTGTCGCCCAGCTCCCCGACTCGGGCGGTCGCGGCGGCGCGGGGCAGGGCGACAGCGCGCCCGCCGACGCGGGGCCGCAGCCGCTGGCGCCGGGATCACGGGCCCGCCTGACGTCTGATGGTCTCGCCCAGGCGCCCGCCGACGCGCCGGCCGAGGTCCAGGCGATCATCGCCGCCGGCAACAAGATCGCCCACCTCCCGTACCGCTACGGCGGCGGCCATGGGAGCTTCAACGACAGCGCGTACGACTGCTCGGGCTCGGTCTCGTTCGGCCTCCACGGCGCGGGCCTGCTCCGTTCGCCCGAAGACTCCACGGGCCTCGAGTCGTTTGGCTCCGATGGTGCCGGCCAATGGGTGACGATCTACGCCAACTCGGGCCATACCTTCATGGTGGTGGCGGGACTGCGCTTCGACACCAGCGGCGCCAGCCAGACCGGATCGCGCTGGCAGCGCGCACAGCGTTCTTCGTCCGGCTACACGGTCAGACACCCCGACGGCCTGTAGCGCCGGTCCGCTCCAGGCGTGCCGCGTGCGCGGCGCGCCTCCATGCGCAGGTTGCACATCGGCATCCCTGCGATCGCGGCCGGCTACTCCTCGTCGCCGCGCTCTTTGACCTTCTGCGCGAGCGCTCCCATCACGTCCGGGTCGCGCAGCGTCGTCACATCACCCAGCTCGCGGCCGTCGGCGATGTCGCGCAGCAGGCGTCGCATGATCTTGCCCGAGCGCGTCTTGGGCAGGTCATCGGCCCAGATGATCCGCTTCGGTCGCGCCAACTTGCCGATCCGCTGCGCGACGTGCTCGCGGATCCGGTCGATCAGATCGTCGCTGGGCTCGAGGTTGCGCTGAAGCGTCACGAACGCGCAGATCGACTGGCCGGTGTCCTCGTCGGCCTGACCGATCACGGCACACTCGGCGACCTTCTCGTATGAGACGACCGCGGACTCCACCTCCGCCGTCGACAGCCGGTGCCCGGAGACGTTGATCACGTCGTCCACACGCCCGATGACCCAGAAGTAGCCGTCTTCGTCGCGCCGCGCGGCATCGCCGACGAAATAGGTGGCCGGCCCGAACTTCGACCAGTACGTCTGCTTGTAACGGTCGTCGTCGCGATACAGCGTGCGCAGCATCCCCGGCCACGGACGCCGCACCGTCAGCAGGCCCTGCTCGGTGCCGGCGTCCTCGCCGTTGTCGTCGACCACCGCCGCCTCGATCCCGGGGAACGGCAGCGTCGCCGACCCCGGCTTGGTCTCGGTGATCCCCGGCAGCGGCGTGATCATGATGTGGCCGGTCTCGGTCTGCCACCAGGTGTCGACGATCGGACAGCGTTCGCCGCCGATCACCTTGTGGTACCAGAGCCACGCCTTCGGGTTGATCGGCTCGCCGACGGTGCCGAGCAGGCGCAGCGACGAGAGGTCGTGGCGCTCGGGGTACTCGGGCCCCCATTTCATGCATGCCCGGATCGCCGTCGGCGCGGTGTAGAACAGCGTCACGTCGTATCGATCGACCAGCTCCCACCAGATGTCCTTGTCGGGATAGTCGGGAGCGCCCTCGTACATCACGCTCGTGGCGCCGTTGGCCAGCGGTCCGTAGACGATGTATGAGTGCCCGGTCACCCAACCGACATCGGCGGAGCACCACCAGACGTCGGTCTCGGGCTTTAGATCGAACACGTAGCGGTGCGTGCAGGCGCAGCCGGTCAGATAGCCGCCGGTCGTGTGCAGGATGCCCTTCGGCTTGGCGGTCGAGCCCGACGTGTAAAGAATGAACAGCGGGTCCTCGGCGTCCATCGGCTCGGCCGGGCACTGCGGATCCGCCGCCGCCATCGCGTCGTCGTAGAAGACGTCGCGGCCGTCCTTCATCGGCGGATCGTCGCCGCTGTGGCGCACGACGAAGATCGTCTCGAGCGCCGACAGGTCGCCCATGACGTCGTCCACCTGCTGCTTGATCGGCGCCGTCTTGCCCTTGCGGCGGGCGCCATTGACCGTCACGAGCGCCTTCGCGTCGGAGAACTCCATCCGATCGCGGACGGCCTCCGGCGCGAAGCCTCCGAAGACGACGTTGTGGGGCGCGCCGATGCGGGCACAGGCGAGCATCGCGACGACCACCTCCGGGATCATCGGCAGGAAGATCCCGACCACGTCGCCCTTGCCGATACCGCGGTCCTTCAGCGCGTTCGCGAACCGTTGCACGTCGCGGTGCAGGTCGGCGTAGGTGATCTCGCGCTCCTCACCCTCCTCGCCGCGCCAGTGAAAGGCGACGCGTTCGCCGTTGCCCGCCTCCACGTGGCGATCGATGCAGTTGTACGACGCATTCAGCTTGCCCCCCGCAAACCACTTGAAGAACGGCGGGCTCGACTCGTCGAGCACCTGCTCCCACGGCTCGGCCCAATCCAACAGCTCCTCGGCCTGGCCTGCCCACCAGGCCTGCGGATCGGACGCGGCCCGCTGATAGATCTCGGCGTCGCGCAGCAGCGCCTGCTCGCGGAAGTCCTCCGGTGGAGGGAACTTCTCGACCTTCAGCAGCGCTTCGAGCTCGGATTCGAGGCTGGTGCCGGCTGTGGGCTCGCTCGCCATCGTCGTAGCCTGAAGGCGTCTGGAAACCCTGCCGGCGCGCGGGGCGGTTAGTAGGGGCCCCGGTCGGGCGGGACGGCGTCGCGGTGCGACGTGACGAGCCACACGATCGACAGGATCAGGCCGAGGATGCCGACGATCATCAGGATCAGGCCGACCGTCTCGATGTTCACTCCGGACACGTGGGCGGTCACCGCGTAACGCAGGATCGCGCCGACCGCGATCAGGAAGAGGGAGGCCCCGTAGGTCACGAGTTTCAGCCTACCCGAACAGGGCGTCAGAAAGTGCTCGCTACGATGCAGCCGCCGATGGAGGCTCTTGCCGACGTCTACACGATTCCGCGGGAGCATCTGGACTTCCGCGAGACGATTCGCCAGATGGTGCGCGAGCGGGTCGCGCCGCGCGCTGCCCAGATCGATGCGGAGGCCGCCTATCCGCAGGACCTGCGCGAGCTGTTCGCGGAGCTGGACCTGTTCGGCCTGCCGTTCGAGACGGAGTACGGCGGCACGGGCACCGGCTGCTTGATGCTCAACATGGCGATCGAGGAGATCGCCAAGGCGTGTGCGTCGAGCGCGCTGATGCTGATGGTCTCCGAGCTCGGGACGCTGCCGCTGCGGCTGTTCGGCTCCGACGAGCTCAAGCAGCGCTTCCTGCCGAAGTGCGCGTCCGGTGAGTGGACGCCGGCGTTCGCGCTGTCGGAGCCCGACGCCGGCTCCGATCCCGGCGGGATGCTCACAACGGCCGTCCGCGATGGCGACGAATGGGTGATCGACGGCACCAAGAACTGGATCTCCAATCTCGGCATCGCCGACTTCTACGTCGTCTTTGCCGTGACCGATCGCGAGGCCGGTCACGCTCACGGGATCAGCGCATTCGTCGTCGAGGCCGATCGCCCGGGGTTCTCGGTCGGCAAGCTCGAGCACAAGATGGGAATCCGCGGGTCGCCGACCGGCCAGCCAATCTTCGACGGCGTGCGGGTGCCGCAGGACAACCTCGTGGGCGAGCTCAACGAGGGCTTCAAGGTGGCGATGGCGACGCTTGACCATTCGCGCCTCGGGGTCGCCGCGCAGGCGCTCGGCATCGCCCAGGGCGCCACCGACTACGCCGCCGCCTACGCCCAGGAACGCAAGCAGTTCGGCAAGCCGATCGCGGCGTTCCAGGGGATCCAGTTCAAGCTCGCCGACATGGAGACGAGGTGCGCCGCGGGGCGCGAGCTGCTCTACCAGGCGTGCGCGCGGATCGACCGCGGCGATCGTGAGATCGGCAAGTTCTCGGCGATGGCAAAGCTCTTCTGTTCGGATACCGCGATGGCAGTCACGGTGGAGGCGGTCCAGGTGCTCGGCGGCTACGGCTACGTCAGCGAGTACCCGGTCGAGCGGATGATGCGCGACGCCAAGATCACCCAGATCTACGAGGGCACGAACGAGATCCAGCGGATCGTGATCGCCCGCTCGCTGGGGTAGCGCGGCCGACGTCGATGCGCCCGCCGACCCCTCGCCGCATCCTCGCCGCCGCCGCGGTGGCGCTCTGCGTCGGACTCGGGACGATCTCGATCCTCGGTGGGTTCTCCAGCTCGTTCCCGCTGCAGCTGCTCCAGGGCGTCGCCGTGCTGGTCGGGGGCGCGGTGGTGATCGGCGGTCCCCTCCTGTGGCTCGGGCTGCGCCTGGCGAACTGGCGCGATCCGGCATCGGAGGAGGAGTTCGAGACGCTTGTGCGGCGCTCCGAGCAGCTGGCGCACGACAATCTCGCCGTCGAGCCCGACGAGGGCGAGTTCCTCGAGCTCGATCCCCATGCGCCCGCCGACTTCGAGCAACTGGTCGCGGAGGCGCTCGACGGGCTGCCGGCCGAGCTCAAGCGCGCGCTCGACCACAACGTCGCGGTGATGATCTCCGACGGCGGAAGCCGCCGCGGCGCCTATGGCCTCTATCACGGGGACGGGCTCGCGCGCGACAACGTGCCCGACCGCATCGTGATCTATCGCGACACGCTGCTGCGCGACTTCGGCGACGATCCGGACGCCCTGCGCGCGCAGGTGTTGCGCACCGTCCGCCACGAGCTCGCCCACCACGTCGGCTTCGACGAGCTTGGCGTGAGCCGCTTGGACCTCTAGCCGACACGCAACCAAAGGAGAAGTTCACACATGCCCGAAGCAGTCATCGTCGACGCGATCCGCACCCCGATCGGACGGGCTGGCAAGGGATCACTGAAGGCAGTTCGCGCCGACAACCTCGCGGCGATCCCCTTGCGTGCGCTGATCGAGCGAAACCCGCAGCTGGAGGACAGCTCGATCGGCGACGTGATGATGGGCTGCGGCTACGGCGAGGGCGAGCAGGGCTACAACGTAGGGCGCCTCGCGCTGCTGTTGGCGGGGATCGACCATCACGTGCCGGGCACGACCGTCAACCGCTTCTGCGCCTCTTCGCTGCAGACCACGCGCATGGCCTTCCACGCGATCAAGGCCGGCGAGGGCGACACCTATATCGCCGCCGGCGTAGAGGCCGTTTCGCGCACTGGGCGTGGTGGCAGCGAGTTTCAGCTCAATCCCAAGCTCGACGGCTCCTCGGGTTCGCTGTACGACGCCTACATCTCGATGGGCATGACCGCCGAGAACGTAGCCGAGCGATGCAACGTGAGCCGCGAGGCGCAGGACGAATGGGCGCTCATCTCCCAGACGCGCGCCGTCGGGGCGGTCGCCGATGGGCACTTCGATAAGGAGATCGTGCCCGTCACCGTGCCCGCGCACACCGACACCGACAAGTAGGGCAACG
>DASZZG010000176.1:0-16143 GCA_035543355.1 Solirubrobacteraceae bacterium
ATGCTCTTCCGCGACGTCACCGGCGACTCCGAGATACGCGCCTTTCACGCTCCCATGCGCGACACCGCGCGTAGCGCCGTCGCCGGACTCCTGGAGGCTGAACCTGCATTGCAGCTCGCGCCCGAGATGATCGGCCCGGTAGCCGAAATGCTGCGTTCAGCAATGACCGGCCTCGCGCTGTGGTGGCTCGAGCACCCCGACATCCCCCGCGCCACGCTGGTCGACACGATCACGCAGACCGCCTGGCACGGACTGGCCAGCCGGCTCTAGAGCCCTCCGCCCGCGACCGCCGGGGCGGTGGGATCGGCAGCGGCGGGAGCGCCGCCGTGTTCGCGCGTGACGTAGGCCTCGAGCTCGAGCAGGTTGTCGCGCGTGCGCTCGGCGGTCGCGAGCAGCGCCGACATCGTCGAGACCTCCTCAACCTGCTCCTTGAGGAACCACTGCACGAACTGCTCGCTCTGGTAGTCGCCGGCGTCGCGCGCCGTTCGCGCGAGCTCCGCGATCTGGTCGGAGACGCTGCGCTCCTGCGCGAGCGCCAGCGCGATCGGTGAGACGACGTCCGCGAAGTCGCCCTGCGGCTGCTCGACGCCGGGGACCTTTGGCTCGGCGCCGGTGTCGAGCAGGTACTGGACCATCATCAGGGCGTGGTTGCGCTCTTCGACCGCCTGGGCGTAGAAGAAGCTCGCCAGGCGGGGCAGCGTCTGTGCGTCGTAGAACACGGCGATCGCGATGTACTGCTGGCCGGCTGCGAATTCGCGCGCGACCTGTTCGTTGAGGCGATCGACAAAGCTCGCGGCAGGCACGTGTCCAGCATACGCGGCGGTCCTCGTGCAGGAGCGCGCTGCCACCGGGGTATCCTGGCGCCGGCATGTCGACCTGCCTCGTAACCGGCGGTGCCGGCTTTCTCGGTTCGCATCTGTGCGACGAGCTGCTTCGGCGCGGGCACCGCGTGATCTGCGTCGACAACCTCGAAACGGGGTCGCTGGTGAACATCGAGCACATCCGCTCGCCCGATTTCGTCAACCTCAACGTCGACATCATCGAGCCGTTCTTCGTGGACGAGCCGGTCGACTTCGTCTACCACCTGGCGTCGCCCGCCTCGCCGATCGACTATCTGCGGCTGCCGCTGCACACGCTCAAGGTGGGCTCGCACGGAACACACAACTCGCTCGGGCTCTCGAAGGTGAAGCGAGCGCGCTTCCTGCTCGCGTCGACCTCGGAGGTCTATGGCGATCCGCAGGTCCATCCGCAGGCCGAGACCTACTGGGGCCACGTCAACCCGATCGGTCCCCGCGGCGTGTACGACGAGGCCAAGCGCTACGCCGAGGCGCTGACGATGGCCTATCACCGCCAGCAGGGCGTCGACACCGCGATCGCTCGCATCTTCAACACCTACGGCCCGCGGATGAGGCCGCACGATGGTCGCGCGATTCCCACCTTCCTGCGCCAGGCGCTCGAGAATCGCCCGCTGACGGTCTTCGGCGACGGCTCGCAGACGCGTTCCTTCTGCTACGTGTCGGACCTGATCGCCGGTCTGGTCGCGCTGGCGGAGTCCGGCTATCACCAGCCCGTCAACATCGGCAATCCGACCGAGCACACGTTGCTCGAGCTCGCGAGTGTCGTGATCGACGTCACCGGCTCCGAGTCCGAGATCCTGCACGAGCCGCTGCCCGTCGACGATCCGCGCGTGCGCCAGCCCGACATCGCCCTGGCGCGCGAGCTGCTCGACTGGGAGCCGACCGTCGAGCTTGGTGAAGGATTGCGACTGACGATCGAGAAGTCGGGCCGTGATCTGCTCGTCGGCACAGCGCAACCCTGACATCGGCCCGGACGACCATCTAGGCTGTGGCTTGAAACCGTCGTGCGCCGGTCGGTCTCCGGGGTGCGCCTCGAAATAGCGCAACCACTTCCCAACCCCGGCGTTTGAGGATCGAGTAACGATCATGCCGAACGGCATCGCCAAAGCGCAGACAGCCGAGACAGAGCCTGCCGTCCCATCGGCGGGGCTGCCGCTGATCGGCAACGACCGCGACGTCCGCTCGAAGAAGCCTCCGGCGCTGTCCTTCCTGCTGCGGATGGACACCGCGCGACTGCTCGTGCGCGTCGTAACGCTGCTCGCGCTCGACTACATCGGCATCTCGCTGGCGATCTTCACCGCGCTCGTGATCAAGGCCGCGGTGCAGGGTCCGAGGGTGGATGTTCACGCCGCCCTGGTGGACACGCAGAACGTCGTCGCCTTCGCCTACCTCGTGACCGTCCTGCTGTTCGCGCGCTCGCACCTCTACGCCCCGCGAGCGCTGCGGCCGGGATTCACGCGGGTCATCTCGTCGCTGTTCCAGGTGACGGTCGTCGCGTTGATCTTCGCGCTGGTCAATCACCAGAAGTTCCAGAGCTACTACATCTTCTACGCGTCGCTGTTCTTCGCCGCTGCCTACATATCCGCGCTGCGGTGGATCCACGAGCGGGCCAGCGGCGCGCTGCTGCGCGTTGCCGGCCAAGCGCGGCGAGCGGTGCTCGTCGGCATGGGCCAGCACATCGACGAGGTCGCGCATGCGCTCGGCGATGGCGCGCAGTCGCCGGTGGAGGTCGTCGGCTGCATCTCGTTGACGCCGCGTACGGGCAATGGCCTGCGGTCGCTCGGCACGCTCAAGGACCTGCCGCGCGTGCTCGATGAGCAGCGCGTGCAGGAGGTGATCATCGCAGCGCCCGACTTCCCCCAGACGCAGGCGGTCGAGCTGGTCGACGAGTGTCATCGTCGCGGTGTCCGCGTGCGGATTGCGCCGACCACGATGGAGCTGCTGATCCAACGGGCCGAGTTCGTCCCCGGTCAGTCGGTGCCGCTGTTCGAGCTGCGCCCGCCGGTGTTCGAGGGCGTCGATTTCGCGCTCAAGCGGACGTTCGACATCGTCGTCGCAAGCCTGCTGTTGATCGTGCTCGCGCCGCTGATGCTTGCAATCGCGCTGGCGATCCGCGTCACCTCGCGCGGCCCGGCGCTCTTTCGCTCGGTCCGCCCCGGCATTGGAGGCGCCAATTTCAACTGTCTCAAGTTCCGCACGATGCATACCGACGCCGAGCAGCGCCAGGCCGATCTCGAGCTGCACAACGAGGCCTCTGGTGCTCTCTTCAAGATCCGCGACGACCCCCGCCTGACCCGCATCGGCCGCCTGTTGCGCCGTTTCTCGCTCGACGAGCTGCCGCAGCTGTTCAACGTGCTGCGCAACCAGATGTCGCTGGTCGGCCCACGGCCGCTGCCGCTGCGCGACTTCGAGCAGCTGGAGGACTGGCACAAGAAGCGCTACCTCGTATTGCCCGGAGTCACCGGGCTGTGGCAGGTTTCGGGCCGCGCCGAGCTCAACTTCGACGAGCTGGTGCGGCTCGACTTCCTCTACCTGGAGCGCTGGTCGGTCTTTCTCGACCTGACGATCCTGCTCAAGACGCTGCCCGCCGTGATCTCGCGGCGCGGGGCGTTCTAGTACCCAGCGTCAGCGACGGCGTAGCTTCACGCGCCACGCGATCGGCTTGTCGCCGGTCGTGCAGCGGTCCGCTGGCTGGCCCTGGCCGTCGAGCACGGTGACGTCCTCGGCGAAGGCGCCCCTGCCGCTGGTGTTGCGGTGCAGGGTCCCGTGCAGGTCCGCGGTGGCGTTGCCGGTGAAGCCGTCCTGAAGGGTGATCGTGAACGGGGCCGACGTGCCCTCGAACTTCAGGCCGCCGCGGGTGACGGTGGTGACGCTCGTGAACGCGCTGTCCGCAGCGAGCGTTCGGCCGCTCTGGCAGTCGAGCACGTACTGAATCGAAAAGAACGACACGCGTTCAAGCCGGCGCGACACGCGGATCACCACCTTGCCGCAGCCGCCCAGCTGCGCGGGGCACTGGTCGGTGCTGCCCCTGAACGTGAAGCTGGAAGCGTGGGCGGGGGAGCTGGCTGCCGCCGCGCGCGCCGGCAGCGCGGCCAGCCCGGCGAGTGCCGCAAGCAACAGGATCGTCCGCTTGGAAGGACCCATCGTCGCGCAAGCGTAGAGCGGGGGGTCGCGGCGCGACCCCGCCCCGCGCAACACTACGGTCGTGTCCCGCCCCAGCGTCAGCGTGATCGTTCCCTGTGCCGGCTCCGCCGCCGAGCTGGGGGATGTCGTGCGCCGCTTCGCGGCCCTGCCTCGCGAGCGCGACGACGAGCTGATCGTCGTCGACAACTCCGCCCACGGCGCCGCGGTGCAGGCTCCCGGCGGCGTCCGCGTCGTGCACGCCGGCGACGTTGCGTCGCCCGGCTACGCGCGCAATGCGGGCGCCGCTTGCGCACGCGGCGAGTGGCTCGTCTTCTGCGACGCCGACACAGAGCCCGAGGGAGGATTGCTCGAGTCCTACTTTCAGCCCTCGCCGGGCGATCGCACCGCGATCCTCGCGGGGGGCGTGCGCGATCATCCCGAGGGCGACTCGCTGGCGGCGCGGCTCGCCCGCGCGACGGACGCCATGAGCCAGCAGGCGACGCTCGCCAACCCGTACATGCCCTACGCGATTACCGCAAACGTGGCGGTGCGGCGCGATGCGTTCGAGCAGGCCGGCGGTTTCGAGGGGACGATCAAGGCGGGCGCCGAGGACGCCGACCTCTGCTGGCGGCTGCAACGCGCGGGCTGGACGCTCGAGCAGCGCCCGCGCGCCGTCGTGCTTCACCGCAATCGCCCCACGATGCGCGCCCTGTGGCGTCAGCGCGCGCTGCACGGCGCCGGCGCCGATTGGCTTGCCCACCGCTATCCGGGTTCGATGCCGCGCTGGGGGGCGCTGGCGCTGATGCGCTCGAGCGCAGGGCGGCTCGCGGCGGCGGCGCGGGCGCTGCTGGTTGCGCGCGATCGCCAGCGCGCGGCGCTCGAGCTCGCGATCGTCAGCGGATGGTGGGCCTACGAGCTCGGTCGCCGGACCTCGAACGAGGCGGTGCGCCGCGGGGCCCCCGCGTCGTGAGCGGCGACGAGGCCGCGGCCGAGCCGGCGCTGAGCGTCCTGATCCGTTGCCGCGACGAGCGCGCCGGCATCGGTTCCCTGCTCGACGTGCTGCGCGCGCAGACGCTCGGCGAGCGACTCGAGGTCGTCGTGATCGACTCGGGCTCGCGCGATGGGACGATCGAAGAGGTGTTGCGTCGCCGGATCGAGCCGCTGCGTATCGACGCCGCCGACTTCAGCTACGGGAGGGCGCTCAACCGGGCGGCCGCTGAGGCACGCGCCGACGTGTGCGTGGCGATCTCGGCCCACGCGCTGCCGCCCGACCGCGAGTGGGCAAAGCGGATGGTCGCTGCGTTCGACGATCCGCGCGTCGCCTGCGCATTCGGCGAGCGCTGCGACCCCTGGCTGCGACCGCTGACGGCGCCGCTGCTCCAGGACGCTGCGCACGCCCGCCGGCACCCGTTCTATGGCTACTCCAACTCGGCCGGAGGATTTCGCCGCGCGCTCTGGGTCCAGCACCCCTTCGACGAGCAGCTCGCCGCCGCCGAGGACAAGGAATGGGCATGGCACTGGTTGACGCGGGGTCAGCTCGTCCTGCTCGATCCCACGCTCGCCGTGCATCACTCCCACCGCGACGAGGGTCCGCTGCGCACGTTCAGACGTGCGCGCGCCGACTTCGCGGCGCAACGCGGCCTGCTCGCCGGCGATGACGACGTACGCTTGCCGCGCCCGAGCCCAGCTGAACTCGCGCGCGAGTGGTGGCGCGGGCCGCATGCCCACCGTTCGGCTGCACGGGCGCGACTCGATCCGCGCCGCGTCGGCATGCTGCTGGGTAAGTGGTTCGCTCTGAGATGACCAATTCCAACCATCTGAGATGAAAAAGCTGCTCGCCGTGAGCGCGCTCGCCGACGTCGCCGGCGGGGAGGCGATGCTGCTGCGCACCCTGCCCGAGCTGGCCAAGCGTGACTGGTCCGTGCGCCTTGCCGTCCCGGCCGATGGCGCTCTGTCGGCCGCGGCCGATGAGCTCGGCATCGAGACCGTGAGGCTGCCGCTCGGACCGCCGGACCGCCGCAGCGCAGCCGCGATCGCCGGCGCATTACGCGCCCCGCGAGCCGCCCGCGCGGTCGACGCCCTGTTGCTCAACGGCCTGTCGACCCAGCGGCTCGTGCCGTCGCTCGCGCTGGCGCGCCGGCGCGCGGTGCTGCACGTCACGAATCCACTCCACAGCGCGCCGGCAGCCTGGGGTCGGCCGGGCTTCTGGAGAGTCGTGTCACACGTCGTGGCCGATTCGCAGGCCTCGGCGCGCGAGTGCCTCGCGGCGGGCGCGCCGGCGGGACGTGTGCACGCCCTGCTTCCGCCCGCCTGGGCGGGCGATTCCCCGGCGGCGCGGCCGACACCGGCCGAACGCAACGGCGCCGGCCAGCGGGTGGGTTTCGTCGGCCGGCTCGAGCCGCGCAAGGGAGTCGCAGGCCTGATCGAGGCGGCGTCGAGCTTCCTCGCAGACCGACCGCAGGCAACCCTGACGATCGTCGGCGCACCACCTCGAGGCGATCCCGACGACTACGCCGGACGCCTGCCCGCCGTCGCGCGCGCGAGCGGCTTTGGCGCGCGGATCGAGCTGACCGGCTGGCGCGCGGACATGGCTGCCGGCCTGCACGAGTTCGACCTCCTGGTGGTGCCCTCGCTTGCCGAGCCGTTCGGCACCGTCGCAGCCGAGGCGGCGGCCGCCGGGGTGCCGGTGGTGGCGTCGCGCGTCGGCGGGTTGCGCGAGGTCGTGCGCGACGGTGTGACGGGCGTGCTGGTGGACCCCGGCGACGTCCCGGCGCTCGCGCGTGCGGTCGGCGAACTGCTGGACGATCGCTCGCTGCGCCGCCGGCTCGGCGGCGAAGCACGCCGGCAGGCGAAACGGCGATTCGCGCCAGGACCGTATGCCGAGCGCCTCGACGCGCTGTTGCGCGAGGCAGCGCGTTGAGCGAGTCCGCCTCTCTAAAGGAGGCTCGCGAGCTGCGCGTCGCCGTAGACGCACGTCCGCTCGACATCCCGTTCCTGCGCGCTCAGGGCATCGGGCGCTTCGCGCACGCGCTGATCACCGAGCTCGGCCCGGTCGCCGAGGAGCGCGGCGGCGAGCTTGTGCTGCTGCGGGCGCGTGGCGGGGTCGGCAGCCCCTACGGCGGGACGGATGAGCCCGACGAAGGGATCGACGCGATCAGCGAGCGGCGGCTGCGGCGGCCGCCCGTCCCACGCCGCCTGGCGGACTTTCCCGAGCAGTTCCTGCTGCCGCTCGACGTTCGCCGCTCTGGCGCCGACCTGCTGCACAGCCTCTCGATCTACCGCGCGGTCGTGGCTCCCGGAGTGCCGTCCGTGATGACCGTTCACGACCTGATACCGCTGATGTGGCCCGATCAGTATCTGCGCACGGGGCTCGCGCATCGCATGCTCTACCGCGCGGCGCGCCGCGCCACGCGTCTGATCGCGGTCTCCGAGGCGACGCGGCGCGACGTGATCGCCGAGCTGGGCGTGCCGGCGGAGCGGATCGACGTCGTCCACGAGGCGGCGGACAAGCGCTTCGTCGCGGTCGATCCCACCGCCACGCTCGAGCGCCTTGGGATCGAGCGGCCCTACGTGCTCTACATCGGCGGACTCGAGAACGTCGACCCGCGCAAGGACGTGGCCGGACTGATCGACGCCTTCGCCGAATGGGCGCACCAGCGCGACCGCCCCGAGACCCTCGTGCTCGCCGGCGGGCTCGGCCGCGCCGGCGCCCCCCTGCGAGAGCGCGCCGAGCGCAGCAGCGCCCGGATCCACTTCCCCGGCTTCGTCGAGGACGACGACCTGCCCGCGCTCTACTCAGGCGCGTCGTGCTTCGTCTCGGCGACACGCTACGAGGGCTTCGGCCTGCCGATGCTCGAAGCGATCGCCTGCGGCACACCCGTCGCCGCCTACGACGTCGGTTCGCTGGCGGAGGTCTGCGCTCCGGGCGCGCTGCTGCTCGCGGACGTAGGCAACGGCAGCGAGCTGATGCGTGCGGCCGAGCGACTGTGCGACGAGCCTGAGCTGCGCAGCCGGCTTGCCGCCGGTGGGTGCGAACACGCCACCCGTTTCTCCTGGCGGCGGGCGGCCGAGCAAACGTGGGATGTGTACGAGCGGGCCGCCGGTACGCTGGGCGCATGAACCTCGGGTTGCTGCGCTACCGCTACCTCTTCGAGCAGATGGTCCGTCGCGAGCTGCGCCAGAAGTACAAAGGGTCGGCGCTCGGCGTGCTCTGGTATCTCGTCAACCCGCTGATCCTCACCGGCGCCTACACGCTGATGTTCGGGTTGGTGCTCAAGCCGTTTCGAAACATCCAGGACTACTCGATGTTCGTCCTGATCGGGATCATCGTCTGGACGTTCTTCTCGCAGTCGCTGACGTCGGCGGCGCCGTCGCTGCTCGATCAATCCGCGCTCGTGCGCAGGGTGCGCTTTCCGCGCGAGACGATTCCCGCCGCCGTCGTCACCGTTCAGCTGGCCACTTTCCTCGCGTTGATCGGCCTCGTTACACCGGTTGCAATCGGAGTGCGGGGAACGCTTCGCCCGGCGCTGCTGCTGCTGCCGTTGATGCTCGTGGCGCTGTACCTGTTCGCGCTTGGGCTCGGGCTGGTCGTGTCCGTCCTGCACGCCCATTTCCGCGACGTCGCGCCGATTCTCGGGGCCGTGCTGCTGCCGTGGTTCTTCGTCACGCCGATCTTCTTTCGCACGTCGCAGGCGCCCGGCGTCAGCCACCGCCACTGGCTCGGATCGCTGCTGACATGGGCCAACCCCGTGGCGCCGTTCATCGATGCGGTGCGCTCGATTCTCTACGCGGGCCGCGTGCCCGGGGCGGCGACGCTGATCTACGTGCTGACCGCGGCGCTGATCTCCGTCGTCGGTGGGCTGTGGCTGTTCCGTCGGCTGGAACGCGAACTCGCGGTCCTGCTATGAAACTCGAGCCGGGGGAGATCGTTCTCGAGCATGCGTCGCGCGCGTTTTCCGTGCGGGCGGATCAGGGGCGGACGCTGAAGGGGTTGCTGATTGGACGTCGGCGTGGCGGGGTGGAGCCGCCGCCCGTGCAGGCGTTGCGCGATGTGTCGATGCGCGTGGGGGCTGGTGAGACGGTCGGCATCGTGGGGCGAAACGGGGCAGGCAAGTCCTCGACCCTGGGCGTGCTCGCCGGGATCGTGCCGCTGGACTCCGGACGTTCCGGCTGTGGCGGTCGGGTTGTGACGCTGCTCGAGCTCGGCGCGGGCTTCGGGCGCGATTTCTCGGGCCGCGAGAACATCTACCTCAACGGCGCGCTGCACGGCTTCACGCAGTCCGAGATCGAGCAGCGGATCGACCGCATCATCGACTTCTCCGAGCTCGGCCACTTCATCGACGTCCCGGTCCGGACCTACTCGTCGGGGATGTTCGTTCGACTCGGCTTCTCGATCGCGGCGTACCTCGACGCCGACGTGCTGTTGATCGACGAGGTGCTCGCGGTCGGCGACGAAGGCTTTCAGCGCAAGTGCCTGCGCCGCATCTCCGAGCGGATAGCCGCCGGTGCGACGATCGTGCTCGTATCGCACGACCCCGGCGCGATCGAGCGCGTCTGCGACCGCGTCGTCGTGCTCGAAGCGGGCGCCGTCGTCTACGACGGATCGACCGCCGAGGGGCTGCTCTTCTACCACCGCCTGATCGGCACGCTCGACGCCTCGCCGCAGGATGCCCGGCGCCCCGACACGACCGCGCCGCTGCACGTCTCGGGGCTCGAGTTGCGGGACTCGGGCGATCGGCGCAGCCAGATCTTCCATTCGGGCCAGTCGGCGCGGATCGTTCTCTCGCTCCAGGCGCAGCCCGGCTTCTCGCAAGCGACGGCCGCGGTCGCGCTCGAGCTGCGGGACGAGCATGGCAGCACCGTCTTTCGCACGCGGGGCGAGCCCGAGCTCCGCGATGGGCGCGCCGACGTGGCGTACGAGATCGAGCGCCTGGCGTTGCTCGGTGGCGATTACGACCTCGCGGTGGCCGTAGCGGATCAGCAGCAGTTCGCCCGCGTGACCAGCTTCTCCGTGGCTCACGAGCCGGGCGCCGAGGGCATCGCCGACCTGCGCGGGAGCTGGAAGGAGCTCGCTGCCTCCGACCGCGCGCCGACGCTTCCCACGCCATGACGAGTCCCGAGCTCGCGCTCGAGCGAGCACGCCAGGAGGTCGTTCGACGCCGCGACGCGGGCGAGTACGCCGACGACCTCGGCGGCTTTCGCATCGAGCCGGTGGTCGAGCTGACGACCGAGAAGCTGCTCGAGTGGGCGCTGATCGAGCCCGACATCGAGCGCGTCTACTCGACGCGCCGCTGGGGGCGACCGATCACTGCGTTCAAGCGCGCGCTGATCTGGGCGACGCGCCAGTACCACGGTCAGGTCTATGGAGAGCAGACTCGCTTCAACCACCACGTCACGATCTACGCGGGCCAATACCGCGACCGCGTACGCGAGCTCGAGCAGGAGGTCGCGCGGCTCAGCGGCCGCCTCGACCGCCTGGAGCGCTCAACCCGCGATCACGACCCACCGGATCCTGCGTGAGATGATCGTTCATCAGCTGCTTAGCGGTGCCGGGCCGGTAGACGCGGTGACCGGGCAGGCGAGGCAGTTTCGCGACCTGTTCGACCGCTGGGGCTGGCGCGGCGGCGACTTTGCGGCCTATCTCGACCCGCGCATGGACGGCGCCGTGGCGCCGCTGAGCGGCCTCGTCGCCGGACCGGGCGATCTGCTGCTGTTTCACTATTCGGCCTATTCGCCAAAGCTCACGGCGCTGCTCGAGCTGCCCAACCCGAAGCTGCTGGTCTCGCACAACATCACTCCGGCGCACTATTTCTGGGACCACGAGCCGACGATCGCGATCAACTGTGCGATCGGCCGCGCGCAGCTGCCGCAGTTCGCCCAGGCGGTCGACCTCGCCGCCGGAGTGTCCGAGTACAACACCGCCGAGCTGCGCAACGCCGGCGCGCGCCACACGACCGTGCTGCCGATCCTGTTCGACCGCGACCGCCTCCCCGCCCCCGGTGAAGCCGACCGCGCGCGTCCCCCGACGATCCTCTGCGTCGGTCGCCTGACGCCGCACAAGCGCCAGGACGACGTGTTGCGAGCGTTTGCCCTCTATCGCCGCCACCACGCGCCCGACGCGCGGCTGATGCTCGTCGGCGAGCCGTTGACGCCGCGTTACGAGGCGGCTGTGCGCGAGCTCGCGGACGAGCTTGCGCCCGGTGCGGTGACGATCGAGAGCAACCTGGCGGCCGCCAAGCTCTGGGAGCGCTACCGCCGCGCCGATGCGCTGATCTCGCTGTCGGAGCACGAGGGGTTCTGCATCCCTCTGCTGGAGGCGTTTCACTTCGGCGTGCCGGTGGTCGCGCGGGCCGCCGGCGGCGTGCCCGAGGTAGCCGCGGACGCCGCGCTGCTGGTCGATCTCGACGAGGAGCTTGCGGTCGCGACGGAGCTGCTGGCACTCGCGATCTCCGACGACGAGTTGCGCGCCGAGCTGCGCCGCCGGGGGCGTGCCAGGCTCGCCGACTACGAGTTCGAGCGCGGCGCGCAGCGATTGCGTGAGGCGGTCGAGTCGCTCTCGGCCGAATGAGCGAGCAGCCCGCTCGAGCCGCGACGCCGGCGATCCGGCGGCTCGCACAGCGGCTACGGAGATCGCTGCGCAGCACGCGGGGCGGCCCACTAGAGCGCGCCGATCTTCGTGACCGACTGCTTGCGCGCTCGCGTGCACGCCTCCGGTCCGGCCGGCAGGCCCGCGCGCAGGCGGTAGAGGCGGAACTGGCCGTTAGTGCGCAGCGCGGGCCCCACCGCGTCGAACGGCTTGAGGCGGTCAGCTTGCGCGAGCACGTATTCGGCGCGGCGCGAGATCGCCACGCGTGGATAGGACGTGAGGAACAATCCCTGCTGGGTACACAGCTTCTGGTCGGAGAACATGTAGGCGACCCAGAGTTGGAGCGACGGATCGACGTCGAGGCGAACCGACCGGTTGGCGGGCAGCGACTTGTCCCAGCCGCGCAGCGCGATCATCGTGCGCGGCAGCTCGTTGGTCGTGTCCACCAGCTCCTGCGCCGTGCTCTGGTACGCGGTCGCCAGGTAGGCGACGAGGATCAGCGGGCCGATCACGCGCCAGCGCGCGATCGCGACCACCGCGCATACGATCGCCAGCGGCACGGTGAAGGCGAGCACCTTGAACTCGAAGTACGAGCCGTAGCGGCGCTGGGAGAACTCGACCGCCATCAGCAGGCCGAACAGGATCACGGCGCCGAGCGACCACGCGAGCGTTCGCGGCAGCCGCCGCAGCGTGATCACGGCGCAGGCGCAGATCGCGATCGCCGCGATCGCCGAGCCGCTGGAGAAGCTGAGCCCGAAGTACTGGTGGATCGGGATGAACGCAACGAGGTCGCCGCCCCAGGCGTGAAGCGACTGGTTGAAGTCGACGACCACGCGGTAGGCCGTGAGCGACTTCTCCGCCACCCCCCAGGCCGGGATCGCGAGGATCAGCGCGAGCGGCGCCATCCACAGCAGCGAGCGGCGCCCGCGATAGCGGCGAAGCGGGTTCAGCGATCCGACTTGCTCGCCGCGGCGCTTGCGGGCGCGGCGTTTGACCCACCAGCCCGCCAGCAGCGCGATCAGCGGGATCGGCAGCGCCAGCGGGTAGGCGAACGCGCCCAGGGCAAGGAACAGCCCCAGCAGGGCGACCCCGCGACGGCTTCGGTGCTCGAGCGCCCACCACACGAGCACCAGCGCGAACGGCAGCGTGAAATAGCCCCACGTCTGGTTGTAGTACGGATGAATCCCGGTGTGGATCAGGATCTGATCGAGCCCGAGCACTCCCATCGCCGCAAGCGACGCGTAGACGCCGGCACCCAGCAACTCTCGAGCGAGCACGAAGAAACCGAGCGCTCCGAGCGCCAGCAGGACGAGCGTCGTAGTCGAGAGCGCCTCGTAGGGAACGCGACCCGACAGCGTCGACACGGCGCCCAGCGCGTAGTAAATCGGCTGCTTGGAGCGCCACACCAGCGGCACCATGTCGACCGGGTAGTGAGCGTTCGTGGCGGTCGGGTAATTGTGCTGCAAGAACTCCGCCGTGCCGGCGGCGAGGTGGGCGTCGGACCCGTCGCCGATCACGGTCGCGAAGCCCGAGCGCCACAGTGGCACGAGCGCGACGATCACTATCAGGACCGCCACGAGCGCCGGGAGGCCGACGGATCCGAGCGTCTCCGGACGAGCCGGCAGGCCGCGGCGGCGGACGCCGAGCACGGCCGTGAGCGCCCCGGCACCGATGATCAGCCCGAGCGACAGCTTGAACGGGATGCCGCAGAACCCGAGGACTGTCAATCCGAGCGACGACGTGCAGGCGCCGATCGGCAGCACCCACAACAGCTCGTGCCGGCGCAGCCCCTCGGGCAGCAACAGCCGCGTCGCCCCGAGTCCGCACACCGCGAACAGCCCGGCGCTCGCCAGGCCGACGCCCGCGGCCGTGGGGAAGGCCCCGTTGCGCAGCACGCCGCGGTAGCCCTGGATGCCGAAACGGATCAGCATCGCCTGGGCAATCGAGTAGGCGGCGAAGGCCACTCCCAGCGTCAGCAGCCAGCGGGGGATCCTCCGCCCGCCGGGAAGCGGCCGGCGGCGCCCGCCTTTGGCCGCGGGTGGGACGGGTGCGCTCAGCGGGCCCTGCGCGTCTCGGCCACCACGCGCGACAGGAACGCCGGGTTGCCCAGCAGATAGCGACGCCACATCCGTTGCGGTTCGATGCCCAGTCGGAAGATCCATTCGAGCCCGTTGTCGGAGAGCCAACGCGGCGCGCGCGGCGTCCGTCCCGAGACGTAGTCGAACAGCGCGCCAACCGTCCAGAGGACGTCCACGTCGAGTCGATCAGCGTAACGGTCGACCCACAGCTCTTGCTTGGGGGTGCCCATGCCCACCAGCACGATGTCCGGCCGGCGCGCATTGATGTCCTCGATCACGCGGTCGTTGTGCGGCGTGTCGAGATCGAAGAACCCGTGATGGGACCCCGCGATCTCGAGCCGCGGATAGAAGCGTCTCAGGCGCTCGGCCGCCTCACGCGCAATCGGTGGATCGGACCCGAGCAGGTAGATCGAGCGGCCGCCAACCTCGCACAGCGTCGCCAGCCCCCAGACCCAGTCCGCGCCCGTCATGCGGTGGGGTATCTCGAGCCCCAGCGCCCGCGCCGCGAGCCGCACGCCGTAACCGTCGCAGTAGACGAGGTCCGCGCGCTGAAGCGCGCCGCGCAGCTCCTGCTGCTCCTTGGACTGGTTCAGCACGTGGGCGTTGACGTACATCACGTGTCGCGGCGGCTGTGTCTGGCCCCAGCCCGTGATCGTCCGCAGCAGCTCCGACGGCTGGGCGAGATCGATCGGGATGTCGAAGACCCTGCTCGTCGAGCGTGGGCCCTCCGAGGCGCGCGCCGCGCCATTGGTCGTGGCGGAGATTCCCGCCTGATGCTGTGGACGGTTCATCGCAATTCTGGCCTGTCGCCGGCAGGTTTGTGCACGCGACGCGGCCACACGCATCGTACGCGCTGCCCGGGCGTCGGGCCAGCGCCAACCGCTGCGGCAGCGGCCGCGAACGGCCCGCGCCTCTACGCTTGCGCGCGCATGCAGACCGTTGCCTTTGATGCGCGCGACGCCTGCGCGCCGCGCCTCAGGGGCTGGGGCCGGTACGCGCGCGAGCTGCTGCGTGCGCTGCGAGCCCGCGCAGCCGCCGACGCGCTGAGCTATCGGGCATTCGAGCACGGCGGGCGCGGGCCCGAGCTGTGGTGGGAGCAGGTGACCCTGCCGCGTGCGCTGCGGCGCGAGCGTGCCCAGCTCGTGCACTCGCCCAACTGCTTCCTGCCCCTGCGACGGCCATGCCCCGGCGTCGTCAGCGTGCTCGATCTCGCCTTCGAGCTGTTCGGAGACGACTTCTCCGCGCCGACCCGCCTCAAGTACCGCACGCTGACGCCGCGCGCCGCTCGCTCGGCGGAGCGCGTGATCGCGATCTCGCAGTTCACGCGGGCCGACCTGATCGAGCGTTACGGCGTCGAGCCGTCGAAGATCCGCGTCGTGCCACTGGCGCCGGCGCTGCCGTTGGGGTCCGCCGAGTCGCCCGATGGCGCGTACGTGCTCGCCGTCGGGGACCTTCGACGGAAGAAGAACCTCGGCCGGCTGGTGCAGGCCTATGCGGAGCTTCGCGCGGAGGGACTCGGGCACCGGCTCGTGCTCGCGGGCGCCGACGCCGGCGAGGGTCCGGCGCTGCGCCGCGCGGCCGCGGGGGCGCCGGTCGAGCTTCTGGGGTATGTCGGAGACGAGCGGCTGGACGCGCTGATTCGCGGCGCCGACCTGTTGGTCCATCCCTCGCTGTACGAGGGCTTCGGGCTCGTGCTGGTCGAGGCGATGGCGCGCGGCTGTCCGGTCGCCGCTTCCCGGGCCACGGCGCTGCCCGAGACCGCCGGCGATGCGGCCGCCTACTTCGATCCGCTCGACGTGGCCGACATCGCGCGCGCGATCCGGTCCGTCCTCGAGGATCCGGCGAGGCGCTCCGAGCTCGTGCGGCTTGGAAGAGCTCGCGCCGCAGAGCTCTCCTGGGAGCGGACGGCGGCCGCGACCGCCGCGGTCTACCAGGAGCTGCTCGCATGACCCTCCCTGCGACAACCGTCCTGCTGCTCTCCGTGGACGAGGCGGAGGCGCTGGCGCAGTCGCTGCCGGCGGCGCTCGCGCAGGACGGCGCCGAGGTGATCGTCGTCGACAACGCGTGCGGCGATCGGACCGCCGAGATCGCTCGCGCGGCCGGCGCCCGCGTGCTCGAGCTCGAGCGACGCCTGAGCTATGCCGCGGCGATCAACGAGGCGCTGCGCCGCAGCGCCGGGGATGCGGTGCTGCTGCTCAACGCCGACTGCGTGCTGGAGCCTGGGTTCCTGGCTGCGGCACGCCCACGGCTCCAAGAGGCGGCTGTCGGATCCGTGGCGCCCAAGCTGGTGCGCGCCTCCGAGCCTGCCCTCGAGCACACGCTGGGAGTGATCGACGCGGCCGGGATGACCGTCGATCGACGGCGCAAGAACGGCCTCGTCGGTCACGGCCTGCTGCGCGGCGCGCATGAGCGCCCCGGCGAGGCATTCGGCGCCGACGGCGCGGCGGCGCTGTACCGCCGGGAGACGCTGATGCATTGCGCGCTCGGCGACGAGGTGCTC
>DASZZG010000177.1:0-4972 GCA_035543355.1 Solirubrobacteraceae bacterium
CTACGACGAGGGCGGTCAGCTCACCGAAGCCATTCGGCGCAAGCCGTACTCGGTGCTGCTGCTCGACGAGATCGAGAAGGCGCACCCCGACGTCTTCAACATCCTGCTGCAGATTCTCGAGGACGGCCGCCTGACGGACGCGCAGGGGCGAACGGTCGATTTCCGCCACGCGATCGTGATCATGACCTCGAACATCGGCGCCTCGGAGATCGCGCGCAATACGCCGCTGGGCTTCGCCGTCTCCGATGACGAGACGGGCATCACCTACGACGACATGAAGAGCCGCATCATGGGCGAGCTCAAGAAGGTGTTCCGCCCCGAGTTCCTCAACCGGATCGACGACGTGATCGTCTTCCACAAGCTGTCGCGCGACGAGATCAAGACGATCGTCGAGCTGCTGCTGCTGCGGATCCGCGAGAAGATGGCCGAGCGCGAGCTGCAGCTCGACCTCACCGAGGCGACCAAGGATCTGCTGGTCGAGAAGGGCTGGGACCCGTCGATGGGCGCACGGCCGCTGCGCCGCGCGATTCAGCGCTACATCGAGGACCCGCTCGCCGACTACGTGCTGCGCTCGGTGCCGTCTCCGGGCGCGACCGTGGTCGTCGATCCGGCGCCCGAGAACGACGATCGCGACGTCGTGCTGTCGGTGATCGAGCCCAAGCCGGCGCCCCAGCCCGTCGGGGTCGGCGCCGAGGGTGGCGGCGAAGAGTCCTCGCCGACGCTGCCCGAGGAAGATCTGCCCGAGGAAGAGCCCGGCGAGCAGGGGTAGGTGGCGCCGGGGCGATTCGCCGAGCCATCGGGCGCGGCGCGTAACCTCGCTCGGCCATGGCTCGTGCTCCCGCGATCGTCCACCGCTGCTCGCAGTGCGGCCACGATGCCGCGAAGTGGCACGGGCAGTGTCCCGCCTGCGCGGCGTGGAACTCGCTCGAGCCGGTGGCGCGGCCCGGGCGCGTAGCGACGAGCGGCGCTCGGGCCGGCGCGGGCGCGGCGGCCGCCTCGCCGCAGCGTCTGGGAGCCGTCGCCGCGCCCAGCGTGCAACGCCTGGGCACGGGGATCGGCGAGCTCGATCGCGTGCTCGGCGGCGGCGTCGTGCCCGGTTCGCTGGTGCTGCTCGGCGGCGCGCCTGGAATCGGCAAATCGACGCTTACCACCATGGCGCTTGCGAACCTCACCGCCGGCGGGACCCGCACGCTGTACTTCTCCGCCGAGGAGTCCCCCGCGCAGGTCAAGCTGCGCGCCCAGCGGCTGGGGCCTGCGGCGCTCGAGTTGGCGGTCGTGGGGGAGACATCGCTCGAGGTCGTGCTCGCGACGCTCGAGCGCGAACGCCCCGCGGTGTCGGTGATCGACTCCGTTCAGACGCTCCACAGCGAGGAGTTGGGGGGCGCTCCCGGATCGGTCGGGCAGGTGCGAGAGGTCGTCTCAGAGATCGGCCGGCTCGCCAAGGCGCTCGGACTCGCGGTCGTCCTCGTCGGTCACGTTACGAAGGACGGTGCGCTCGCAGGGCCGCGCACGCTGGAGCATCTCGTCGACTGCGTGCTTCAGTTCGAGGGTGAGCGTGAGCGCACGTATCGCACCCTGCGGGCGCTGAAGAACCGATTCGGCTCGGTCGACGAGGTGGGGGTCTTCGAGATGCGCTCGGGCGGGCTCGCCGAGGTGCTCGACGCGTCGGCGCGCTTCGTCGCCGAGGCGACGCATGCGCCCGGATCCGTGGTGCTGGCGGCGATGGAGGGTTCGCGGCCGCTGCTCGTCGAGGTCCAGGCGCTGGTCTCCCCGTCCGAGCTGGCGCTTCCGCGACGCGTGGTCTCGGGAATCGACCGCAATCGCCTTGCGCTCGTGCTCGCCGTGCTGACGCGCCACGCCGGGCTCGCCGTCGGCGCTGCCGACGTCTTCGTCAACGTGGTCGGCGGCGTACGCGTGCAGGAGCCGGGAGCCGACCTCGCGGTTGCGCTTGCGGTGGCCAGCGCCGTCCGCGGCGTGCCCGCCGGCGGCGTCGGCGGGCAGGGCGTGCTCGCCTGCTTTGGCGAAGTAGGCCTCACGGGGGAGCTGCGCTCGGTGGTGCATCCCGAACGCCGGCTTGCGGAGGCGGCGAAGTTCGGCTGCGCGCCGGTGGTCGCGCCGCCCGGCAGCGGGCGAGGGGCCCGCGAAGCCGACTCGCTGCGCTCGGCGCTGGCGGCCGCTGCACCGGCACAGCCGGTGGTCGCAGCGGCCTAGTGGGCCGGGAGTCACGAGAACGGTGGCTGCCCACGCGCTAAAAAGCTGCCGCTATGCAGGCGAAAAATGGCGCCTTTACCCGTTACAATGGCTAATTCATGGCGTCGAGAAGCGGGGAAGAGCTCACTCCCAATGAGCTCGAATCGAGACAGGAGCCCCGCCTTGTAAAGGCGCTGGAGATGGTCGCCCCTGGCACCGCGCTGCGCGAGGGGATCGACAACATCGTGCATGCCCGCACGGGCGGCCTGATCGTCATCGGCGACCCCGACGAGCTGTCGCTCCTGCTCTCGGGCGGCATCCGCCTCGAGATCGACTACACGCCGGCGCTGCTCTACCAGGTGGCGAAGATGGACGGCGCGATCATGCTCAATCCGAACGCCACCAAGATCGGCTCGGCGAACGTTCAGCTGATGCCCGATCCGACGATCCTCTCGCTCGAGACCGGCACGCGCCACCGCACCGCCGAGCGCGTCTCCAAGCAGACGGAGGCGCTAGTGATCGCCGTCTCGCAACGCCGTGAGGTCGTCTCGCTGTACGTAGATGGCGCCAAGTACATCCTCGAGGAGATCCCGATCGTCCTCGCCAAGGCGAATCAGGCGCTCGCCACGCTCGACAAGTACCGCACGCGCCTGGACCAGGTCTCGACGCGCCTGACAGCGCTCGAGTTCGAAGGCGGCGCGACGCTGCACGACGTGCTCACGGTGATCCAGCGCGCCGAGTTGGTCACGCGCATGGCGGTTGAGATCGAGCGCTACATCGTCGAGCTCGGGACCGAGGGGCGCCTGATCGAGATGCAACTCGACGAGACGATGGTCGGCGTCGCCTCCGATCGCGCCGCGCTGGTCAACGACTACATCGTCGAGCCCTCCGAGGATCTCTTCGGCTCGGTGCTCGATCAGCTCGCACGGTTGCCCCACCAGGATCTGCTCGACTTCGGCCGCCTCGCCGAGATGCTCGGGTACGACCGCAAGGCCAACACGCTCGATTACCCGGTGTCGCCGCGCGGCCATCGGATCCTCGGTCGCATTCCTCGCCTTCCCAAGCTTGTCGTCGGGCAGATCGTCACCGAGTTCGCTCGCCTCGACGAGATCCTGGCGGCGACCGACGCCGAGCTCGAAGCAGTCGACGGCGTCGGTGAGATCCGTGCGAAGGACATCCGCGAGGGGCTTCGCCGGTTGCAGGAGATCAATCTCGTGGACCGCTACTTGCAGACGTGAACCTGGCGTAACGGGCCGGCTTGGGCCCGATCGTCATCGCTATGAGGAGGCAACGATTCCCAACGTCATTGAAGAAGTAGAACTGGAGGACCTCACCCCCGAGTTGGAGCAGATCGATTTCGAGGTCGGCGACAACGTCGTCTATCCCCATCACGGGGCGGGCAAGGTCATCAAGAAGGAGAGACGCGAGATCTTCAGTGAGACGCGTGAGTACCTCACGATCAAGATCCTGCACAACGACATGACGGTGATGGTGCCGACTGAGAACGCGGCGATCGCCGGATTGCGGCGCGTCATCAACGAGGAGACCGTCAAGAAGGTGCTCGATGTCCTCGCCGACGACGTCTCGGAGATGCCGAAGAACTGGAACCGGCGCTTCAAGCACAACCGCGACAAGATCAAGACGGGCGACATCTACGAGCTGACCGAGGTGGTTCGCAACCTCGCGATTCGCGAAGTCGAGAAGGGCCTGTCGACCGGCGAGAAGCAGATGTTCACGCGTGCCAAGAAGATCCTCGCATCGGAGCTGATGTACGCGCTCGACATGGGCGAGGACGAGGCCGAGGAGCATCTCGACGAGTTGCTTGCCGACTCCGCGCGCAGTAAGGGCGCGACCAACGGCAAGGTCGCCGCGAGCAACGGCAAGGTCGCCGCGAGCAACGGCAAGGTCGCAGTCGCGGCGAAGTGAAATGGCACCGGCGGTCGCGCTGCTCGTGGCCGCCGGTCGTGGCGAACGACTTGGGAGCGGAGCCCCATACGGCGATGGCGCCCGCCCCAAGGCCTTCGTAACGCTCGCCGGCAAGCCGATGCTCCAATGGAGCGTCGACGCCCTGACCGCCGTCGCCGAGATCGAGCGGATAGTCGTGGCGTTGCCCGCCGGAGAGCAAGCCCCGGCGGGAACGATCGGCGTCCCGGGGGGCGCCGTTCGCTCGGCCTCGGTCCGCGCCGCACTGGCGGCTGCCGGAGACGATTGCGAGCGCGTGATCGTCCACGACGCCGCGCGGCCGCTCGCCCCACCGGATCTGTTCGAGCGCGTGCTGCACGAGCTCGACGCGGGCGAGGGCTGCGACGCGGCTATCGCCGCGGCGCCCGTGACGGACACCGTCAAGCAGGTCGCCGACGATGGACGGACGGTGCTGCGCACGCTCGACCGCTCCACGCTGTGGGCGGTGCAGACGCCGCAGGCGTTCCGCCGCGCCGCGCTCGAGCGCGCGCTTGACGTCGACGAGCAGCTGCTGGCGGCCGCCACCGACGATGCCTGGCTGATTGAGCGCGCGGGCGGGCGCGTGCGCGTGGTCCCGGCCGGCGCGGACAACCTCAAGGTCACCACGCCACTCGACCTCTCGGTCGCCGAGCGCCTGCTGGCTCGTTGATGCTGACCGACTATCACGTCCACCTTCGCCCCTACTCGATCGATGCGACCGCCGAGCTCCATTTCACCGCGGAGAATGCGGAGCGCTACCGTGCTGTGGCAACCGACCGCGGGATCACGGAGTTGGGCGTCGCCGAGCACATCCATCGATTTCGCGACGCGCTCGACGTTT
>DASZZG010000178.1:0-1536 GCA_035543355.1 Solirubrobacteraceae bacterium
GGAGCGGCGCGTAGCTCTCGCGAACGCTGGCCAGGTCGAGCATGTGGAGCGTCCCCAGCACCGTGATGCCGGCATCGACCAACCGGGGCAACGACTCGGCCCGCGCGCGCCCCTGTGTGTCGAGACCGTTGAGCTCATCTATGACCGCCACTTCAGGATTACGGCTCAGCAGCGCCTCGACGTCGAGGCGGTCGTGCGCGGCGGGAGCATCCGGTCCGCCGAGCATTTCGAGGCTGGCCAGCTCGGTGATCGGAACCCGGGGATTGATGGCAGCGACCACGACGTCGGTGCCGCGCGACCGGCGCCGGCGCGCCTCGTCGAGCACGGCCATGGTCGTCCCCGAGCCATCGGCGTAACCGAGATAGACTCTGACGTCCGGGCTCCGCAGGCCGGCGCGCTGCTGGGCGCGAAGCAAATCCTCGGGTTGGCTGCGCTGCGGCTCGGCGTTGGCTGGCGCCACCGCATGTTCGGGGGCGATGACGTGCAGATCGATGTCGGGGAGCGAATCGATCAGCTGGTCGGCGAGCGTCTTGCGCCAGCGAGACGAGACGCCGGACCGGCTCGACTGACCGATGAAGAGGTGGCGCACGTTCGCCAGCTGCGCGGCCTCGGTGATGCCCTTGCCGATATCCGGTCCGCCGAGCGAGACGAACGAGCAACCCAGCTGGGCCGCCAGCCGCTGGTAGCGTTCCATGTTCACGCCGCCTCGGGAGCCAACCGTCACTACCATGCAGAGCCCGCCGAGGCGGCGCGCCAGCCGGACGGCGCGACGGATCAGCGGCTCGGACCCGGCCGAACCGGAAATCGCCACCAGCACGTCCTCAGCTGGTGCCAGGACTTCTCGCGAGGTGGCCATCGACTGCGCGACGAGGCGCAAGGCGATCTCCCGCAGCGCGGCGAGATTGCCCGGTCTGAAGAAGTTCGCCAGCGCCGTTTCCACCTTGTCCGGCTTGTAGATGTTGCCGTGCTGCATCCGCTTGCGCAGCGCCTCCGGCGAGATGTCGATGAACTGGATCTCATCGGCCAGATCGAGCACGCGGTCGGGAAGGGTCTCCCGTTGCACGATGCCCGTGATCTTCTCGACGACGTCGTTGACACTCTCGACGTGCTGCACGTTGAGCGTCGAGATGACGTCGATGCCGGCGTCGCGCAGTTGCTCGACGTCCTGCCACCGCTTCTCGTTAGCGGAGCCGGGCGCGTTTGTGTGGGCGAGCTCATCGACGAGGGCGATCTTCGGACGCCGCGCGAGGACCGCCTCGAGATCCATTTCCTCGAGCACGGTGCCGCGATAGGCGAGCTTCTTGCGCGGGATCAGATCGAGGCCGGCGAGTAGCTCCTCGGTGCGGGCTCGGCCGTAGGTCTCGACGTAGGCGATGACGACGTCCTCGCCGCGCTGCTTTCGTTGCCGCCCCTCGCGGAGCATGGCGAACGTCTTTCCGGCTCCGGGCGTCGCGCGCAGGTAGACCTTGAGACGGGCACGGGTCCGAACCGCGGGCGCAACCGTCGCACCGCTGGGACCGAAGCTCGCCGGTGGCT
>DASZZG010000179.1:0-6281 GCA_035543355.1 Solirubrobacteraceae bacterium
GGAGCGGCGCCTGACGAAGCTACGGGGACGCGCGCGCTTCCGGCCGCGCGGCGGGGGCTCGCGCCGCGCAGCGCCAGGGCACCCGGGCGCACCCGCGGCGTCGCTCGAAAACCTCGGCGTGGCACCGAGCTTCACCGGCACCCAACGCTGGTTCAACACGCACGGCCGGGCCCTCTCGCTGGGCTCGCTGCGCGGCCGCGTGGTGCTCGTCGACTTCTGGACGTATACGTGCATCAACTGCCTGCGAACGCTGCCGTTCCTCAAGACGCTCGACGCCCGCTACCGCGCCGCCGGCCTCACCGTCGTCGGCGTCCACACGCCGGAGTTCGACTTCGAGCACGAAGCCGGCAACGTAGCCGCGGCGATCCGGCGCGAGGGGATCCGCTACCCGGTAGTTCAGGACAACAACTACGCCACTTGGAACGCCTACGGCAACCAGTACTGGCCCGCCGAGTACCTGATCGACGCCGCCGGGAACGTCCGCCACGTGCACTTCGGCGAGGGCGAGTACGCGAAATCGGAGGCCGCCGTTCGCGCGCTGCTGGCCGAGCGCGGCGTTCGCCGCCTAGGGCTGCCCTCGGGTGCCCACGGGACGAGCGTATCGACGCGCGCGGCCACGCCGGAGACCTACCTGGGGGCGAAGAAGGCCACCGGCTTCGTTGGTGACGCTCCGCGGTTGGGCACGCACACGTACCGCGAGCTTCGCGCAAAGCTGCCCACCAACGCATTCGCGCTCGGCGGCAGCTGGCGGATCGGCGCCGATCAGGCGACGGCGGCCAGCGGCGCATCGATCGACGTCGCGTTTCAGGCGCGCAAGGTCTTCCTCGTGCTTTCAGCGACCGCAGGCGGCGGCGATGTCAAAGTGCTGCTGGACAGACGTCGGATTGCGGCGGCCGAGCGTGGATCGGACGTCGCCCGCGGCCGGGTGCACGTCCGCGGCCAGCGCCTCTACGAGCTCGTGTCGCTGCCGCGCGTCGAGCGCCGGCGACTGACGTTGAGGCTCCGCCCCGGTGTGTCGGCCTACGCGTTCACCTTCGGCTAGTGGGCCGTCCTGGGCGGCCCACTAGCACCTGCCACCCGAGAGCTTGTAGATGTAGATGTCAGGCCCTCCCCGGCGATACGCGGAGGGGTAGTAATCGAACGAGAAGTCGAAGTCGAACTTCACGGGACGTGCGCCGCGGTTGTAGGGGCTCGAGTGAAAGACCAGCTTGCCTTCGCGCCGAACCGCGCGGTAATAGGCGATCGCGCCCGGGACGCTCTTGGGGTTGTTGAAGGCGCGGTCGTACGCGGTCGAGCCGATCACGACGTAGCAGGCGCCCTCCGCCCGATAAACATCGAGCAGTGCGGGCATAAGGTTGCGCGCACCGCTTTCGCCCCCCAGCAGGCTCGTGATCGGTGGGCGCGCGGCGGGCAGCACCGAACGCGGCAGCTCGCGCGGCAGCAGGCTGATCGTCAGGCGCGCCAGCGCCGCGTCCGTCGCGGCCGCGGCCTGCGGGCTCTGGCGAACGCCGAACGTCGGCAGGAGCGCGCGCGCGAGCAGCGGCGGGATGATCGTCCCGCGGCTGAGAGGCGACGCGTTGCGATCGAAGGGACGCGAGCGATAGCCGTCGGCACGCGCGAGACGCATGCCGGCCGGCGCCTGCAACCAGCGCTCGGGGACTATCGGATCGACGACGACCGTGGACCCGGCGGGCACATGCCGGGCGAGCCAGCGGTGCGCGAGATTGCGCGTGTCCGCCCGCGCCAGCACCTGGTCTGAGTGAATGACGGAGATCACGCCCTGGATGCACAGCGCAACAGCGACCAGCGCCACGAGCGCGGTCATCAGCCGCGGCCGCTGTCGCGCGACCGCGCGCGTCAACTCCACCCCTGCGTAGCCGGCCAGGATGAACACGATCGCGAAGATCGGCATCAGCCAACGCCCGAAGAAGCGCTGCTCCTGGCCTACGAAGAGGAGGTATGCGAGTGCGCCGGGGAGCAGCACGAGCGCCACGCGTTGGCGCCGGGCGACGAGCAGGATCGCGCCCGCCAGCGCCATCAACGACGGCACCCAGCCGACCCCCCAGGTGAACGCGTGCAGGTAGAACAGGTAGCCGTTGCGAGTGCCGGCGCCCAGCTTGGTCGTTGCCGTCATCGTCGCCTGGCCCTTGAGCCCGGAAGCGAAGGTGTGCAGGTCGAGCAGCGAGTACGGGTTGGCGAGCACGAAGACCATCAGCGACCCCGCGAGCGCGACCAGCGCGTAGCGCACGGCGCGCAGTCGCCAGAGCTCACCCACCCAGCGCAGCCGCCAGAGCGAGCGGAGATGGGCTTGCAACGGCCTCGACGGCAGCCTGCCGCCCTCGGCGCGCCAGTGGCAGACGGCGGCCCCGAGCAGCGGCAGCACGAGAATCGCCGCGAGGTACTTCGTCGCCGTCGCGAGCCCGAGCCCGATCGCAGCGATCGCGTAGTCGCGCCGGCGCCCGCCGTCGCGCAGGATGCGCGCCGAGCCGTAGAGCGTCAGCGCGACGGGCGCCAGCGTCGGCGCATCATTGAGCGCCAGGTGCGAGTAGAAGACGGGCAGGAAGGACGTCGCCGCGACCGCCGCCGCGAGCAGCCCGACCCGGCGCTCGAAGAAGACCGCACCGGCGAGGTAGATCAGCACGATCGCAACCAGGTTCATCCCGACCGAGACGAGCCTGCCGATCAGCCAGACGTCCGCGGGATGGGTGGCGAACGCATGCCCGGCGGCGTTGCCCGGTCCGTACGCCAGTAACAGGACGACGTGGACCAGATACGTGAAGAACGGTGGGTTGACGAAGTAGTGCGGGTTGTAACCGTGGCCGAAGAAGCCGACCGCGTGCGTGACGAAATGGAGGTTCTCGTCACTGTTGTAGGCGTATGGCATCCCCTGCCTGATGCCCCACAGGCGCAGGCCGAGGCCGACCGCGACGATCGCGCCCAGGCCGGCCAGATAGAGCCCGCGGCGGCCCGTCGCCGGGGACGGCTGTACGTGCTCGGACGGCATCCGCGGGATCGTACGGGCAGACCGTCGCGACGCCGCTGTTCGCTACCCTGATTCTCCCCGACGGCAGCGGCCGGGCGGCCGCACAGCGATGAAGCTGATCATCCAGATCCCCTGTTACAACGAGCAGGAACAGCTTCCGGCGACGCTCGGGGACCTGCCGCGCGCGGTCGATGGCTTCGACGCCGTCGAGTGGCTGATCATCGACGACGGCTCGACCGACCGCACGCTCGAGGTGGCACGCGCGAACGGCGTCGATCACGTCGTGCGCCTGACCAACAACAAGGGGCTCGCCGCGGCCTTCCAGGCGGGCCTAGACGCCGCGCTGAAGCTCGACGCCGACGTGATAGTCAACACCGACGCCGACAACCAGTACCGCGCCGACGACATCCCCAAGTTGGTCGCGCCGATCCTGCGCGGAGAGGCCGACATGGTGGTCGGCGATCGCGTGATCGAGTCGGTCGAGCACTTCTCGAAGCTGAAGAAGCGACTCCAGCGCCTCGGATCGCGGGTGGTTCGCGCCGCCTCCTCGA
Source organism: Solirubrobacteraceae bacterium (assembly GCA_035543355.1). GTDB lineage: Bacteria > Actinomycetota > Thermoleophilia > Solirubrobacterales > Solirubrobacteraceae > DASZZG01. Next base: position 3,535 of record DASZZG010000179.1, read on the forward strand.
CCACCGTGCCCGACACCACCTCCGGCTTTCGCGCGTACAACCGCGAGGCCGCGATCCAGATGCAGGTCGTCTCGAAGTTCACCTACACGCTCGAGACGATCATCCAGGCCGGCAAGCTGCTGGTCGCCGTTGACCACGTCCCGATCCGGGTCAACCCGAAGACGCGCGAGTCGCGGCTGTTCCCCTCGATGTGGTCCTACGTCAGGCGCAACACCGTCCTGATCTTCCGTGTGTACTCGCAGTACGAGCCGCTGCGCGTCTTCATGACCGCAGCCGGAGTCGTCGGGCTGGCCTCGCTGATCATCTGGGGGCGCTTCGCCTACTTCTATCTTTTCGAGAACAGCGGCAAGGGACACGTGCAGTCGCTGATCCTCGGCGCCGTGCTGTTCAATGCCGCGGTCGTGCTGGCGGCGCTCGGCGTGCTCGGCGACCTGTTGCATGCCCAGCGCGTGCTCAGCCAGCGCACGATCGAGCGGGTGCGCCGGATCGAGCTGCGGCTCGGCGTCGAGCCGTCGCACTACGAGCCCGGCGCCCCACGCGCCGGCGGCGACGCCCGCCCCGGGAAGACCACCGGCGCCGGCTCGGGCGGCGCGACGGGAAAGACGGAGGAGCGCGAGGCGCTGAAGGTATGAGCGCGCCAGGAGACCCGGCGACGGTCGCCGCGATCCCGACCGGCAACACGTTCGACAAGTACGGCTCGGGCAACCCGGTAGTCAGGCGGCTGATGCGCGGCTTCTCGGCGACACTCGACGAGCTGCTCGAACGCGCGGCGCCGCAATCCGTGCTCGACTTCGGCTGCGGCGAGGGCGTGCTCGTGCAGCAGTGGGCAGAGCGGTTGCCGGATGCGCGCGTGGTGGGCATCGACCTGGAGGACTCAAAGCTGCAGGCGGAGTGGGAGCGCCGCCGCGCCCCCAACCTCTCCTACCGCGTGATGGACGCGAGCGAGCCGCTGCCGTTCGCCGACGGCGAGTTCGACGTGGCGACCGCGATCGAAGTGCTCGAGCACGTGCCCGACCCGTCGCACACGGTGTCGGAGATGGCGCGCTGCGCGAAACGCCATCTGCTCGTGTCGGTGCCGCGCGAACCGCTCTGGCGCGGGCTGAACCTCGCCCGCGGCGCCTACCTGCGCCAGCTCGGCAACACGCCGGGACATCTCAACCACTGGTCGAAGCGCTCCTTCAGGGCGCTCCTGAGCGAGCACGGCGAAGTGATCGACGCGCGCTCGCCGTTCCCGTGGACGATGCTGTTGGTGCGTCTCTGACCGTCGGCGCCGAGGCGGCGACGGACTCGGCGACAGCGCTCTACGGCCGCAGAGCGCGCGTCCTGGCGGTCGGGATCGCCGCCACCGGCCTGGTCACCTTCGCCTACTTCGGGCTCGCAGCGCACGCGCTCGGGCGCACCGAGTACGGCCGCATCTCGCTGCTGTGGTCGGTGATGTTCGTGATCGTCTCGGTGATCTACCGGCCGATCGAGCAGCTGCTCTCGCGCACGATCGCCGAACGCCGCGCGCGCGGGCTCGACCGCGCCCACCCGCTGCGAGTGCCGGCCGCGATCCAGCTCGCGTTCGCGCTCGCCTTCCTGCTGACGGCGCTGGCGCTGCGCGACCAGCTCCAACACGACCTCTTCGGTGGCTCGTCCACGCTCTACTGGATCCTCGTCGTCGGCGTGCTCGCCTACGCGGCGTCGTACTTCGCGCGCGGCTGGCTCGCCGGGCACGAGCGCTTTGGGCTGTATGGCGGCCTCGTGCTGCTGGAGTCGATGTCGCGCTTCTGTTTTCCGCTGGCGGTGACGGTCGGGATCGTCTCCGGTCAGACGGCGGTCGCGCTCGGGATCGCGGCGGCTCCCTTCGTCTCGCTGCTGGTCGTGCCGGTCGCCTTCGCGCGGCGCGCGGCCCTGGGTGACGAGGGGCCGGCCGCGGCTCCGCGGCGCGTGCGGCCGGGGTCGGAGCTGTCGCTCGCCGGCGGCGGCACGTTCGCCGCGGCCGTTCTCGGGATCATGCTCGCCGAGCAGGCGCTGCTGAACGCCGCCGCCCTGGTGGTCAACGCCACCGCAAACGACGCCGCGCTGGCGGGCTTCGTCTTCAACGTGCTGTTGATCGCGCGCGCGCCGCTGCAACTCTTCCAGTCGATCCAAACGTCGCTGCTGCCGCACCTGGCGGGATTGCACGCGACCGAGGACGACGCCGACTTCGGCCGCGCGATCCGCGTCACGGTCGCGGTGATCTGTGGCTTCACCTCGATCGTGACGCTCGGGCTGCTTGCGGTCGGGCCCTGGGCGATGCGGCTTGCGTTCACCTCGCATTTCCATTACCAGCGCGGCGGGCTGGTGCTCGTCGGGATCGGCATGGGATTCCATCTGATCGCCGGGACGCTCAACCAGGCGGCGCTGGCGCGCAGCCGCGCGGGCCTCGCCGCCGCGGCGTGGCTGCTGTCCGCGGCGCTGTTCGTCGGCTGGCTGGCGCTGCCGACGGTCAGCGATCAGGTCCTGCGAGTGGAGCTCGGCTACTTCGGCGCGACCGGCATCCTCGCGGCGCTGCTGTTCGCGCTCTATCGACGGCCGGTCGCGCCGGTCGTGTGAGGGATGGGCTAGCCGCGTGCGACCAGGAGAGTGCGGGTGGTCGTCTTTCCGTTGGCGACGAGCTTCAACTGCAGCGTCAACGGCGCCGAGTCGGCGTGGACATGGACCGTAATCCTCGTCGGCCTGAGTCCGACGCGGCGACGCTTGCCGGCTCCACGCAGGACGGCTGG
>DASZZG010000180.1:0-13591 GCA_035543355.1 Solirubrobacteraceae bacterium
TTCTGCTCGAGGTAGCTGCGGCGCTTCGTGCCCGGAATCGGCACCACATCCTCTCCCTGCGCCATGACCCAGGCAATTGCGAGCTGCCCGGCGGTCACGTCCTTTTCGCGGGCGAGCTCCTCGACGCGGGCCACCAGCTCGCGGTTGGTGCTCAGATTCTCGTCGCTGAAGCGCGGGCTCATACCGCGATAGTCGCCGTCGCCGAAGTCGTCGGACGAGTTGAATCGCCCGGTCAGAAAACCTCGCCCGAGCGGGCTGTACGCGACCAGGCCGATCCCCAGGTCGCGCAGCGCGGGGATCACCTCGTCCTCGATGTCGCGGCTGAACAGCGAGTACTCGCTCTGCACGGCGGAGATCGGATGCACGGCATGAGCGCGCCGGATCGTCGCCGCCGACGCCTCGGAAAGCCCGAGGTAACGGACCTTGCCGGCGCTCACGAGCTCCGCCATCGCCCCGACCGTCTCCTCGATCGGGACGTCGGGATCGACGCGATGCTGGTAGTAGAGGTCGATCGTGTCGACGCCGAGGCGCCGCAGCGAGTCCTCACAGGCGCTGTGGACGTACTCGGGGCGCCCGTTGACGCCACGTATGGAGCCGTCCGCGGGGTCGCGCACGATGCCGAACTTGGTCGCGAGCTCGACCTCGTCGCGACGGCCGGCGATCGCGCCGCCGACCAGTCGCTCGTTGGTGTGGGGCCCATACATGTCGGCGGTGTCGAGGAAGGTCACGCCGAGATCGAGCGCGCGCGCGATCGTGGCTATCGCTTCCGGCTCGTCGATCGCGCCGTAGAACTCCGACATCCCCATGCAGCCGAGCCCCTGCGCCGAGACCGTCAATCCACCCGTGCCGAGTGCGCGCCGCTGCATCGACACCGAGTTTCTCAGATGAGCGTCCGATACAGCTCGACCGTGCGCGCGGCGATCCGGTCCCACGAGTATTCGCCCGCCGCCGCCGCCGCAGCGGCGGCCCCCAGCGCCGCGCGCCGTTGCGGGTCGGCGGCCAGGCCTGCGAGCGCCGCGTGCAGTTGCCCGGCGTCGCCTGGCGCCACCAGCTCCGCGGCGCCGTGCGCCGCCACTTCGGGGAAGCCGCCGACCGCGCTCAGCAACAGCGGCCGGCCGAACGCGAGCGCGGTGAAGAGGACGCCCGACTGGTCGATCTCGCGATACGGCAGGACGACCAGGTCGGCGCGGCGGAAGAAGGCCGGGATCTCGGGATCGGTGATGAAGCGCTCGACGAAGCGCACCCCGGGCGGCGCCGCGGCGCGCAACGGCGCGGTGTCCATTCGCGGCATGCCGACGATCCACAGCTCGGCGCCGGAAATCCCGTCCCATGCCTCGAGCAGGACGTCGATCCCCTTGTAGGGGCGGATCAGGCCGAAGCAGAGCACCACGGGTCCTGTCACGGCGGCGAGCTCATCGGGCAGTGGCCGCTCGTCGGTCTGGTGCGTGAGGTGATCGAAGGCCCCATGAGGTATCACGCGCAGCTTGGACCGCGGCACTCCGAGCTCGAGCGCAAGGCGCTCACGGCCGTGCTCGGAGTGCACGACGACCGCGTCGACGCGGTCGTAGAGGCGCTGCTGCGCCGAGCGCTGGCCAGGGCGCGGCTCGCGCGGGAGAACATCGTGCGCGGTCAGCACCAGCGGGCGCCGCTGCGGCAGCAGGTAGAGGTCGAGCGGCTGCACCGTGAGCCATTGGAAGTGCACGAGGTCCGCCGCGGCTGCGGCGCGGCGGTAGCGCAGCATGTCCGGCACGTGCTGCGCGAGCTTTGCCGCCAGGCGCGCGCGCGATCCGGGGCGCCCGATCTCACGACGGTAGAAGCGCTCGACGACGCGGTAGCCCTCGCCGGCGGGGACGGGGCCGTAGGCAAAGCGCGACGTCTGCAAAGAGACGTCGACGCCGGCGCGGGCCAGCGCGGCGCAGAGCGCATGGTCATACGGCGGGGTGAAGGCCGAGGGATCGACGACGTCGACGCGCATCGTCAGGCTCCGGAGCGCGCGAGCGCGCGCGCGGCAAGGCTCCGCAGGCGAGCTCGTTCGGGCTGTCGCAGAAAACAGCTGAAGACGAGAAGCGCCGGGATCGCCGCCAGGGTCAGTACGCGCGTCACGAACCCGACCGCTCCCGAGGTCGGCAGCAACAGCTCGCCGAGCACGCTGGGCGCCGCGATCACCACCACGGCGTGGATCAGGCGCCGCCACTCGAACGCCACCGGGAAGAGGTTGCGCGTGAGCCGGTACATCACGGCGAGCATCACGACGTAGGCGGCGCACAACGCAATCCCCGCGCCGGCGATGCCAAGCGGCCCGACCAGGACGACCAGCCCGATGACATTCACCAGAACGCCGGCGGAGGCGGCGATCACGTTGCGCGTCGTAACTCGCGCGCGCCCTGCGAGCACCACGAGCACGAGGAACAGGCCATACAGCGCCCAGCCGAGCGCCACCCATGGCAGCGCGCGATGCGCCGCGAAGTACGAGTGCTTGGCGAAGACGCGCAGGACCCAGCGCCCAAGCAGCGCCGCGGCGGCGACGATGAACCCGCACAGCAGCACGTAGTAGGTCGTAACGGTCGCGTACAGGCGCGCGGCGACCGCGTCGTCGCGGACCGAGTAGGCGAGCGGGGGATAGGCGTACTGGAACGCCCGCACGATCGCGATGATCACGGCCGCCAGCTTCACCGCCAGCGAGTAGAGCCCCGCGGCGGCCGCGCTCGAGGCCCGGTAGAGATACACGCGGTCGATCACGTTGAGCGCGTAGACCGACAGCTCGGCGGGCACGGTCGGCAGCCCGAAGCGCAGCATCGGCGGCAGCTCGACCCGCAGCGTCGGCAAGCCGAGGCGCTCGCGCAGGACCCACCACAGCCCCACCAGCACGACCGCCGACGCGATGTAGTTGCCCGCCACGTAGCCGTGCACCCCGCCATGGCGCACGACCACCAGGTAGACGGTGAGCGAGATCGTCAGACCGACGTTGATCAGCGACGAGACGAGGTAGGTGCGGCGGCGCTCGTCGACCCGCAGCACCGCCTGAGCGCCCTCGAGGTTGGTGAACGCCCAAAGGCCGAGGGCGGTCAGGCGCATCACCGCGGCGTCGTGATGCCCGAGCACGAACCGCGACGCGGGGTCGGCGAGCGCGACCAGCGCGAGCGCGGCAAGCGTCGTCGTCGCCAGCAGAAAGCCGGTCGCGGTGCGCGTCACCCGGCGGCGGCGGGCTTCGTCGTCGTCGAGGTAGTAGAAGCGCACGAACGCTTCGACGACGCCGAAACGCACGACGATCGACAGCGACAGCACGAGCGTGAGCACGACCTCGGCGGTGCCGTAGGCGGCGGGAGCGAGGTAGCGCGTGTAGACGGGCAGCAGCGCGAGCGCGAAAACCTTCGCGACCGCATCACCCACCTGATAGGCCGCCCCACTGGCCACGAGCCGCTTGAGATAGCCGTACACGAGCGCCAGACGCTAGTGGGTCGTCCGGCAACGTCTCACCGGTGGGTCGTCCCGTCCGGATAGCGTTGCGCCGCATGAACGCCGCGCTGCTGCTGCTGCCGCGCACGCTGGACTCCTTCATCCTGCGCGAGCAGGCGGAGGATCTGTCGCGCTCACCGGGCGTGACGGCGCTCGAGGCCCCGCGCCTGCCCTACGGAGTGCTCGGCCGCTTGCCCGACGGCCTCGCGCGGCTCGTGGCGCGTGTGCTGGCGCGAACGATCAGGCCCGGCGGCGAGCTGCGCGTCGTCGTGATCTTCCACCCCTTCCAGCTGCCGCTGGCAGAGGCGCTGCTCGATCGCGCGCCCTCAGCCGAGCTCTGGTACAGCCGCTGGGACCGCTACGAGGACGCGTATGACGCGGATCCGCGCACCAAGCGGCGCCTCGAGGCGCTGCACACACGCGCCGCGCGACGGTCGGCGTTCACCTTCGTTGTCTCGACGGCGCTCGAGCGGCTCGAGCACGAAGCCGGTCGCGAAGCGCTGGTGGTGCCGACGCCGGCCGACTCCTTCCCGGCACCGGATCCCGGGTCCGCGGTGATCGCTGTCTCGCTGGGGCACCTCGGCTGGCGCGTGGACTGGAAGCTGCTGCGCACTGTCGCGGAGCGCATGCCCGAGCTGATCGTGCTGCTGGTCGGCGGCTGGCGCGACGACCAGTCCGGCGAAGACGAGGACTATGTCGCCTGCCGCGCGCTGCCCAACCTGCTCTGGCTGGGCTTTCGCCCCGACGAGGAAGCGGCGCGCCTGATCGTCTGCGCGGACGTCGGCCTGCTGCCGTTCAAGGAGGAGCCGTTCAACGACGCTGCGCTGCCCAACCGGATCCTCAAGTACGCCCGCCTCGGCCGCCGCACGATCGTTCCCGAGCTCGAGGGGGTGAGGGTGTGGGAACGCGCCGTCGTGCGCGCCAGCGGCGCCGACCGCTGGGTGGCGGCGCTGCGTGAGCACGCCGGGGCGCGCGTGCGCCCCGACGCCGAGCTGCGTGAGTGGGCGCTGGCGCACACCGCGGCGCGGCAGAACGAGCCATTGTGGGAGCGCCTCGCAGCGCTGGGGATCACTCAGGGCTCGGCCCTTACGCCCCCGGGCAGCGGACGCGCGCCGTGAACGCGCCGTTGCGCGCCGCCACGACAAATCCCGGCGCGACCGTGACGTTTGTCGAGTGGGGGATTCCGGCGGCGTGGCCGAAGCGCTTGATCGGCTTGGATCCGGACACGTAGATCGCGACGCCGTAAGCCTGCGGACCCTGGCGCGGGTCGTGCGTGACGACCCCCTGTTCAGGCGCACGGGTCAGCACCCACCGTGGCGGAGCGTGCAGCAGCCAGCGCGAGTCCGCGATCAAGCGGTCACTCGGCAACGTCAGCGGACCGCAGCGCAGGCCGGCCGTCACCTGCGGGGTGCGCAGCAGCGCCGCGAGCTGATCGTGCGAGTCGCGGATGAAGCGCAGCTCGCGCCGGACCTTGCGCACGCTCGCGGGGGCCAGGACGAGCGCTCCCGCCAAACCCAGCACGGCGACGGCGGTCGAGGCGCGCAGCCACCGCCGGCGCCAGGGATCGTCGCGCGCCAGGTCGACACAGCCAGCCAGGGGATATGCCGCGAACACGCAGAGCATCGCCGCCGGCACCGTGAGATAGCGCGGCAGGACCGAGAGTCCGACGAGTCCGGTGAGGGCGAACGCCAGCGTCCCCGCGGCGAACAGCCCGAGCGGCAGCGCCAGCGCCGCGGCACCCCGACGCCACAGAGCCAGCCCGATCCCGATGACTCCGAGCGCGGCCACCGGCGGGCGCAGCGCGAACGCGAGAAACGAGACGAAGGCGCCTGGAACCTGCGCCGCACCCCCGCTGTGGCGCAGCTCGTCGGCCAGCGAGCTGGTCGAGTGAAGCGAGAACAGAGGGTCGCCGGTGGCCGCCCAATCGACCGCGCACCACAGCAGCGGCGCCACAACCGCCAACCCCGCCAGCCTGGGCCGGGCCCGGCCGCGCGGACCGCCGTAGCGCAGCCAGCAGTAGTAGAGCAGCGCGAACAGCCAGGCCTCCGGCCGCAGCAGCCCCGCCAGCGCAAGCAGCGCCATCGGCGCCGTCCCCCGCCGCGGGCGCTCGGCTTCCAGCGCCGCCGCCCAGACCACGAGCGCCAGGAACGGCACGTCGACGAAGCCTCGCGCCGCGTACAGCGTGAAGGAGACCGACTGCGCAGCGAACAGCGTCGCCAACGCCCCGCCAAGACGACCGAAGAGCGCCGTGCCGAGCCGGTAGAGGCCGTAGAGGAACGCCACCAGCGACAGCAGCGTGAACAGCACCAGCAGGCGCTCCGCGTGCTGCCCCGCCAGCGACAGCAACGCGCCGACCACGACGTAGAGCGGGTGGTGGGTCGGCGCGCGGTAGCTGTCAAACGACGGCGTCTGCCCGTGGGCGAGCTCGCGCCCCCAAACGAGGTCGTAGTAGCCGTCCAGCCCGGGGTAGCTGGGGACCAGCGCGAACGCCAGGAGCACGACCGCGGCGACCGCGCCGACCACAGCCAGCTCGATCGCGCGCGGCCGGCGAACGGCCAGGCTCAAGAGGCCGCGGCCCCGCTCGCCCGCGCACGCCGCGCCTGGCGACGCGCGACACGCTGCGCGATCGAGGCTGTTCGCGGTGGCGGCGCCATCGCGAAGCCGATTCCCAGCAGCGCCCAGGTCATCGGATCCTCGAGAAAGTCGGCGTAGAACATCGTGTGCAGCACCAGCCCGGCGAACGCCGCGGCGACCGCCGCGCGGGCCGCGCCGATCGATTCCTCGCCGGCTCCGGCGAAGCCCGTCGCGAGCATGCGGAAGGCCAAGAAGAGCAGCAGGAGGTACGCCACGAGCCCGATCGCTCCCTGCTCGGCGCCGATCGTGATCGCGGTGTTGTGCGAAGCGGTCAGGCCGCGCCGCTGCGACGGATCCAGGCGCGCCTTGTACTGCTCACGAAAGGATCCGCTGCCGAAGCCGTAGAGCGGTCGGTCGCGCACCAGGCGCAGGCCGCCGGTAGAGACGTCGGTGCGTCCGCTGGTGCACGCGCTGAGGCTGCGGCGATGAGGGCAGAGCTTGCCCGGAAAGGCGATCGCAGCCCCGGCGCCCAAGGCGGCGACGACGCCAACCACGAGCAGCGTCCGACGCACGCTCCAGCGCAGCGCGGCAAGCAGAGCCAGCCCGAGCAGCAGCGCGACGAAGCTCGACTGCGAGAGCGTCAGCACGAGGCCCGCCCACAGCACCGCCAGCGCGAGCACGCCGAGCAGCCGGTCGCGTCGGTTGCGAGCCCAGAGGACGGCGGCGGCAAGGCCGAGCATCACCACGACGAGGAAGCGGCCGTAGATGTTGGGGTCGAAGAAGATCGAGTTCACGCGGAAGTAGGTCGAGGACTCGTTCGTGCGGATGACGCGCGGATTGAGCAGTAGGTGGCGCGTCGCGTACTCGACGAATCCAATGCCGACGAAGACGAAGGCCAGCCCGACGAGCACGATCAGGCAGCGGCGCGCGAGCGCGGCATCGAAGTCGACCTCGCGCAGCAGCGAGAAGAGCAGCGCGAAGGGCACGTAGAAGAAGACCATCTGCTGCAGCGCGGTCCGCGCATCGCTCGAGTAGGCAGCCTGGGCGCCATAGAGAACGATGAATGCGAGCAGGGCGTATTCGAGCCCTCGTGGGCGCGCCCGCGGACGCGGCCCTGCGCGCTTGACGGCTACGTCCGCATGCGGATCCAGGTCCATCCGCTCGCGTTCGCGCAACACCGGGAGCGCCCACGCCAAAGCGCCCGCCGCCACCACCAGGTACAGCGGGATCAGCAGGTTCACGGGCCGTCCCCCGGCGGCGATCGGCAGCCGGAATGGCAACGCCGCGAGCGCCAGCGGCGGCAGCAGGCGAGGGTGGCGATGGAGCAGCGCGGCGAGCGCCGCGACCGCCGCGAGCGCGCAGGCAACCGCAACGAGCGCCGTCGCCGGGTGGTTGCGCAAGAAGTGAACCTGCGAGGTGTCCCAGACCTCGGCGAGCAACAACAGCGGCGCCAGCACGAGCGTCGCGGCCATCACCTGCGCGCGCCGGCGCCGCGAGGTCGCCAGCACCGCTGCGGCCGCGAGCAGCGCTACGGCGACGATCCCCACCTTCTCGCCGCCGCTTCCGAGGACGGTCGCTAGCGGGACAGCAGCGTCCATATCCGCCTCGTGATCGCGAACGTGTTGGGATCGCTCCCGAGCCGTGAGCTCCATTGCGGCAGGCCGGTGCGCAGCACCAGCCCCTTGCCGAAACGCTCGGCCAGCAGCACGGGGTGGCCGACGCGCACGCCGGCGCCCGCGGCGAGCGTCGCGCCGGGCCCAAGTGTCGCGGTCTCCTCGTAGGCGTCGTAGGAGCGCAGCAGCCCGTCGGTGCCGGCAAACAGCTGGACCGAATCGCGCGAGAAGGCGAGCAGCCGTACCGCCCGGTGAACGATCGGTCCGATCCGCGCGCCGAACAGGTCATAGGCCGCGAGCGCGGTCGGATGGGCCAGCGTCTGTCCGCGCAGCTCGACCGCGGCGCGCAGCGATTCGGTGCCGAGCGAGAACACGTTTCCGCCGCCGAGCGCGTAGCGGCGCAGCGCTTGGCCGACAGCGGTCGGCAGCCAGCGCGGATTGCCGGCGAGGACCACGCCGGTGTGCCCCGCGAGCGTTGGCCGGCGCGCCTCGGCGAGCGCCACGTCCGTGGTCAGCTCGTAGCGCAAGCCGTGATGGTCGAACCAGCTCAGCAGCGGGCCCTCCTGCTGATCGAAGCCCTGCGGCAGACCGTTGCCGGCGAAGGGCCGCGCGAGCGACACCGACGTGCTGGTTGCGAGCGTGTCGCCAAAGCCCGAGCCGCGATCGTCGAGCGGATTGGAGCCCTGCCACGAGATCAGCGGCAGGACGACGAGGACGGGGCTTCCAGCCGCGCCGTTGACGACCACCGGAACGGTCGTGCGGTGCGTGCCGGCGCTCAACTCGACCAGGTAAAGCCCAGCCCCCCCGCCGGGAGCCCGCAGGCGCAGGCGTGCCGACGACCCAGTGCCGGTAGCGACCAGCTTGGCCTTTCCCAGGCGCCGCAGCGTCCAGCGATACGGCTTGACGTCCGCGGCGACGGCGACCTCGAAGCGGGCGCCGGCGCGCACGGGATCGAGCGGTCCCCGGCCAGTCAGATAGCGCACGCTGACACCCGGACTGCCACCGGCGTTCGGGGACACGGGCGTGGTGCCGACGTTGCCCGCCTTGTCACGCACGCGCGCGGCGATGAAGTACGTGCCCTCGGGCACCGGGCGCCCGCCGACCTTGCCGTCCCAGGTCCCGCAGCTGCGGTTCGGCTTTGACTGCACCTGCGTGGTCAGTTGAGGACGGCCGGGGACGTCGGTGCGATAGATCAAGAAGCTGATCGGCTGCTTGCGCGCGCGCAGACGCGTCTTGGCGCGTAGCACCGCTTGGTTGAAGTTGCCGCCGCGCACCGGCAGCACCGCGGGGGCGCGCTTGCGCACCGCGGCTTCGAACGTCGGGCCGGAGCGCACCGTGACGATCGGCCGCGGCGGCGTGGTCAGCAGCAGGATGCGCTTGTGGGCGAAGGTCGAACGCCCCTGCCTGCGCAGCAGCACCTGCACGCGATAGCGGCCATCGGGTGCCAGCCTGCCGTTGTCGCGCCGTCCATCCCAAGTGACGATCAGCCTCTGCCGAGCGTGCAGTGTCCGGTCGGTCACGAGCCTGCGGACGGGCTCATCGGTGCGCGCACGGACGATCTCGACGGTGATGTCGTCGGAATGCTTGAGCCGGATCGCCAGCCGCGCGCTGCGCGCGCCGTGACCGACCGGGGAGAAGCTGCGCGATCCGAGCACCGTCACGCTGATGACCGACGGTTCCTGCTTCAGCCGCTGAGCGACGAAGAACGCCGCCAGCGTTGCGACCACAAGCACGGCGAACGCAGCCTGGGCCAGACGGCTCGTTGGCGTCGCGGTCAAAGTTCGATCAGCGCGCCGTTGGGCACGTCCCATTCGTGGAAGGCTTCGAGCCCACGCATGCTCGTATGGCACAGGGCCATGCGGATGGATCCGCCATGGCTCACGATCAACGCGGGGCGCTCAGCGGAGCCGATGTCGGCGAGTGCCGCGAGGACGCGCTCGCAATGCTCGTGCAGCGATTCGCCGCCGGGAAAGCGGAAATCCGGCTCGGCCGCTCGCCACGCGGCGTACGCCTCCGGCTCCGCGCGCTCGACGTCGGCGAACAGCCGCCCCTCCCAGCGGCCGCGGTTGCCCTCCATCAGCCGGCTGTCCAGCGTCGGCTCGAGGCCGATCCGGGCGCCGACGATCTCGGCGGTCTCGCGCGCGCGGCTGAGCGGGCTCGCGTAGAGCCGGCCCACCGACTGCCCCACCACTTTCTCCGCGAGCGCGTGGGCCTGCTCGCGACCGGTGTCATTGAGCGGCGTGTCCCGGTGGCCCTGGAAGCACAGCGGCGGCCGGTTGTCGTCCGTCTCGCCGTGGCGCGCCATCAGGATCACTGTTCGTTGGTCCGCCCGCCGCCGCCGCCGCCGCCGCCGCCGATGGTGTCCGAGCGCAGCCCGAGGCGCAGCGTCTCGAGCGGGAGCACGTCGTTGGGCGCGATGTTTCCCAGGTTCACGTCATGCCCGAAGCGTCGGATGAAGAAGACCTGCTGGTCCTTCTGCGGCGCCTCCCAGAGAATGTCGTGCTGGTCGATCTCATGGGCGATCTCGTCGATCAGCCCCATCCGCACCTCGCCGTCGGGCCGGTAGATGCCGGCGGTGCCGGTCTCCCGCGCCTCCGCGATCACCTTCCAGGCGCCGGCATCGAGTTCGGCCCGGATCTGCTCGACCCAGCGATACGGCGCCATGATCGCCTCCGCGTCCTTCGAGCCCACCTCGGAGAAAACGGTGAACTCGCCCGCAAGGCGCTCGATCAGCGCCAGCTTGCGGTCGCGCTCGAGCGCGATGCTCCCGTCCGAGACCTCGACGTGCTTCAGGTCGTGGTCATGCAGGAAGGCGATCAGCTGCTCGACGCGACCCTGTGAGATCGCGAGCTCGGTGAGCGTCCCGCCGAGCACGACGGGAATATCGTGCGCGCGGTAACGAGCCAGCTTGTCCCGCAGGTTCCCCGTGGCGAGCGCCGTTCCCCAGCCGAGCTTGACCACGTCTACGGCGTCCCCCGCCACCTCCATCAGCCCCTCCACGTCCGAGACGGCGAGGCCGCGATCGAGCACGTGCGTGAGGCCCTCGCTGCGGGGCTTGGAACTGCGCGCGGGTAAGTCGAGGAAGGAGCTCATCGATCCCTGCGACTGTCTGGGTCGCTACTTCGACTTGTCGGCGCCAAGGACCACGACTACCTTGGCCCCTGCGGCGATTGCACGGACCTTTGGGTCCAGCGGCCGGACCGTCGCCACCCGCACCAGCCGGGCAGCCTCCTGGGCGGACTGTTGGGAGCCGGGTGCGTAGTACACGACGGAGACCGACTGGCGCGGACCGGGAGCCGTGCCGACGTTGCCGTGGCGGAATCCGGCAGCCGTCAGCTTGGTCTCGTACTTGGCGGCCAAGCGCGGCACCGCGGTGGCATTGAGCACCGACACGGTGACGGTAGACCGTGACACGGTGCGCGCCTTCGTGGCTGCGCGCGTCCTCCCACCTGACCCGGCGGGGGACGGCGACTTCTTGTGTCCGCCGCCGGAGCTGAACACGATGATCGCCAGGATGACGACCAGGGCCGCGCCGGCAACCGCCAGCAGGCGATTGCGATTGCCTGACGGCGGCCGCACGCGCGACGCTCCCGCGGCACCCCTGTCGCGATCGAGAGGCCGCCGCACACCCGCCGCGGAGTCGCGCAATGGCGCCGCGCGGCGCCTCGGCACCGTGGGGGGACGGGGCGCACCCACCGGCCGGCGGGGTGGCGCTGCGGTGTCCGCCGCGCGGGCCTTGCCCGCCGCGGCGGCCGGCGTCGCTGGGCGTGGCTGAGCCGCGGCGGGCCGCGCCGGCGCGGCCGGGGATGCCGTCGCATCCGCGCCGGCGCCCGCTGCCACAGCGCCCGCGGTAGCCGGCGCCGGCTCGCCGGTCGCGGCTTGCGAAGGTGCGCCGGCGGGTCGCGCTGCCCCAGCGCCGGCCGAGGCCGGGGCCGGGGCTGGTGAACCGGTCTCTGGGCGGGCGGGCGCGGGCGCAGGCGCGCCGGGAGGTCGAGCGGCGCCGCCGGGCGCGGCGGCCGCGACCGGAGGTCGAGCGCCTCCCCCGGGCGTGGCGGGTGCGCCTGGAGGGCGGGCGGCGGCCCCTGGCGCTCCAGCGGGTGCCGGCGGAGCGCCGGCCGGTGTCGCAGCCGGACCCCTGGCGCCCGCCGCACCTGCGGCGGCAGTGCCCGCGGCGGAGACCGGCCGGCTCGGAGGCCTGCTCTGCACGGGTTGAGGGACCACACGCCGCGGCGCGGGCGTGGCGGGTGCCCCGGCCAGACGCTGCTGCTGCTCGCGCTCGGGCGAGCGCCCCGCCCATTCGCGCAGGCGCTTCACCTCGCGCGCCTGCGAAAAGTAGAGCAGCGCAAGCAGGCCGAGACCGGGAATGGCGGCCAGGCCGGCGTATGCGCCCACCTTCACCAGCGTGGTCTGGGACGAGAGTGCGAGGACCGCGTGCATCGCTGAGGCCAGTCTAGGCGCCCGCGCGGGCGCCTCGGTCGGCCATCGCCGCGCGAACCGAAGCGAGCTCGGCGACCTTCGCCGCCAGCGCCGCGGCATCTCCCTCGAGCACCAGCAGGTTCACCTGGTCGAAGGTCTGCTCAACCCAGTCGGGGTCGAGCGGCTCGCGCTCAGCAAGCAGGATCTTCTCGGCGGGGGTGGCCTTGGGACGCTCGTACGCGTTGAACAGGTCCTCGTGCAGTTTCTCCCCGGGCCGTCTGCCGACCACCTCGATCGCGATCTCGCGGTCCGGCTCGAGCCCGGACAGGCGGATCATCTGGTGTGCGAGCTCTATGATCTTGACGGGCTCGCCCATGTCGAGCACATACAACCCGGCGAGCCCGGGGCGCGGCGACTCGAGCGAGCCGGCACGGATGATCAATTGCACGGCTTCGGGGATCGTCATGAAATAGCGCGTCATCGCGGGATCGGTGACGGTCAGCGGCCCGCCGGCGGCGATCTGGCGACGGAAGATCGGCACGACCGAGCCCGATGACCCGAGCACGTTGCCGAAGCGGACGACGCCCCACCGCGTCTGCGGAAAGCGCGCCGCGGCGGCCTCCACTGCCCACTCGCCGAGCGCCTTCGAAGCGCCCATCACGGTGGCGGGAGTGACCGCCTTGTCGGTCGAGACGAGCAGCAGCGCCTGGACTCGCTGCTCGCCCGCGATCCGCGCGACGAGACGCGTCGAGATCGCGTTGTTGCGCACCGCCTCGACGGGGTTGTCCTCCATCATTCCGACGTGCTTGTAGGCGGCGGCGTGGAAGACGATCTCCGGCCGGTGCTCGGCGAAGACCTCGCGCATCCGCTCCTCTTCCTTGCAGTCGGCGAGCACCGGCGCCGCGTTGTGGACATGACGATCGTCCTCGAGCTCGCGCACGATCTCGAACAGGTTGTCCTCCGCGTGATCGACGAGCACCAGCTTGCGCGGGCCGACGCGTGAGATCTGGCGCGAGAGCTCCGAGCCGATCGAGCCGCCCGCGCCCGTGACCATCACCACCCGGTTGGACAGGTAGGCGCCTACGCGCTGGAGCTCCATCCGCACGGGCTCGCGGCCCAGGACGTCCTCTACGCGGACCTCGCGCACCTGCCTGACGACGTTCGGACCGCCCTGGAGCAACTCGAAGACCGTCGGCAGCGTGCGTACCGGAATACCGCGCGAGCGACAGGCGCTGACGACGCGCGCGCGCACGATGCCGGGCGCCGACGGGATCGCGATGATCACCTCGTCGGGGCCCGCCTCGTCGAGCACGCGCGGCAGCTCCTCGGTCGTACCGAGCACCCGCAGAGCGGCGCCGACGCGCGTGTTGCGCAAACGTGGATCGTCGTCGACGAAGCCGACCGGGGTCAGCTCGAGCGTCGGGTTGCGCATGATCTCGCGCAGCACGAGCTTGCCGCCATCGCCAGCCCCGACGATCAGAACGGTGTTGGCGTCTCCCGACGAGCGCAGGCCGCCGCGCAGCGGGCGCTCG
>DASZZG010000181.1:0-9872 GCA_035543355.1 Solirubrobacteraceae bacterium
TCCCCACGGCGGCGATCACGTCGACGACCGCGCTGGCCAGCAGCAGGCCGAGCACGCGGTTGCGCAGATGCAGGTGAAGGGTCGACGAGGCGCGCAGGACGTGGCCGAACTCGTGCCTCAGACCTGACAGGTAGTGGCGCAGCTGGCGCGGCATCGCGGCGACCTGGTGCTGGTGTGGATGTGGATGTGGCATGACTTTTCCCCCCCTCGAGTTGGTTTGATTGTACGAGTGAGCTGGTTACCCGGATGCGCGGGGACCGGGGACCACAGCGAGGTCGTCGGGCATGCGGCGCATCGTACGCATGCGCTCGGCGCGTGACCTTCGCGGCCGGTCAGCGCTGCGAGCGCGTCAACTTGGCCGGCTTGTGTGGCATCGCCCGATCTGGAGCGGGCGTCGAGCCGCTGACGAGCGTCGCGGATGCCAGCAGCGCCGCGCTCAGCAGCGCGATCGTGAGCGCCCGCAGGCGCCGCGGCGTCAACCAGCCGAAGTGGCGCGCCGCAATCACCGCGCGCGTGCCCGACGCCGTCGCGCCGGCGCTCATGGCCACGGCCATGCACTGCATGCACACGGTCTGATCCTACCTCTGCGGTGGCTGCCGTAAGACGTACGTAAGAGTCCGCTCCGCCGAGCGCCAGTGCGGTCACAATGGAGGGATGAAGATCCTCGTCGTCGACGATGACCGCGCGGTCCGCGATGCGCTGCGCCGGGCGCTGACCCTGGGCGGATACGAGGTTGACACCGCCACCGACGGCAGTGAGGCTCTGGCGCAGACCGCCGAGTCGCCGCCGGATGGGATCGTGCTCGACGTCTCGATGCCCGACGTCGGCGGGATCGAGGTCTGCCGCCATCTGCGCCGGGTGGGAAACCGCGTGCCGATCCTGATGCTCACGGCGCGCGATGCGATCTCAGACCGGATCGACGGCCTCGATGCGGGCGCCGACGACTATCTCGCCAAGCCCTTCGACGTCAACGAGCTGAAAGCGCGCGTGCGGGCGCTGCTGCGCCGGGCCGGCGGCGAAGGCGACCCCGATCTCGTCGCCTTCGAGGAGCTGCGGCTCGACAGCGCGAGGCACGGCGTGAAGATCGACGGCCGTTTCGTCGAGTTGACGCGGACCGAGTATCAGCTGCTCGAGTTGCTGATGCGTAACCCCCGCCGCGTGCTGCCGCACAGCGTGATCTACGACCGCGTCTGGGGCTATGACTTCGGCCCGGCGTCGAATGCCCTGCGCGTCTACATCGGATACCTGCGGCGCAAGCTCGACGGCGCCGGCGCCCGGCCGCTGCTGCACACCGTGCGTGGCGTCGGCTACGTGCTGCGGGAGCCATGAGCCTGCGCAACCGCATGAGCGCCGTGGCCGGCCTGGCCGTGGCGTTGGCGGTGATCGCCGTGGTGTTGACGACCTACGAGGCGACGCGATCCCAGCTGCGCGGCCAGGTGGACAAGGCGCTCGTCGCTCGAGCCGACCGTGCGGTCTCGCGCCGCGGCTTCGTTCCCGGGGACGAGCACCATCATCCGCCGCCCGACGGAGGCCATCAGCCGACCGCTGCCGGTGCCGGCGGTGGCCCGGGCCCCGTGACGGCTGCCCCCAAGACTCCCTTCGGCGGACCCATCAGTGTCGTTCAGTACGTGCATCGCGACGGCCGCGTGACCCGACCTCCCGATGAAACGAACCCGCTCCCGGTCGACGCCCGCGTCAAGGCTCTGGCCGCCGGCGGCAGAGGCCGCTACATGATCGATACGCGAATCGATGGCGTGCATGCGCGCATGCTCGTGGTCGGCACGGGTCCCAAGGGGGCGGTCCAGGTGGCTCGACCGCTCGACGAGGTCGACAAGGCGCTGAGCAGCCTGCTGCTCCTGCTCGTTCTCGTCGGCGGTGGCGGGATCGTCCTTGCCGCTGCGCTAGGCGCGGTCGTCGCCAGGACCGCCCTGGCGCCGATCGCCCGCTTCACCCGACGCACCGAGGCGCTCACGGGCAACCCCGACCTTTCACAGCGGCTGGAGGTGCAGGGCAGGGACGAGCTTGCGCGACTGGCAAGCAGCTTCAACCAGACGCTCGATGCGCTGGAGCGCTCGGCGCAGGCACAGCGCCATCTCGTCGCCGACGCCAGCCACGAGCTGCGTACGCCGATCGCAACCCTGCGCGCCAACATCCAGGTCTTGGAGGACGCCGACCGTCTGCCGAAGGAGGATCTCGACGGCCTGCGCGCGGACATCATCGAGGAGCTCGACGAGCTGACGGCGCTCGTCGGCGACGTCGTCGAGCTGGCGCGCGGGTCCAAGCCGACCGGAGCGCTCGACGACGTACGCCTCGACGAGATCGTGCGCGCCCAGATCGAGCGCACCCAACGGCGCGCCACCGACATCTCTTTCCGTGTCGAGCTGGAGCCGACGATCGTCAGCGGCGATCCCGACCGCGTCAATCGAGCCGTCTCGAACCTGCTCGACAACGCGCGCAAATGGAGTCCGCCCGGTGGCACGGTGGAGGTCGAGCTCGCCGGCGGCACGCTGACGATCCGCGACTACGGATCCGGCTTCGACAAGCACGACCTGCCGTATGTGTTCGATCGCTTCTACCGCGCCGACAAGGCTCGTCAGATGCCCGGGTCGGGCCTCGGACTGGCGATCGTCCGCCAGGCGGTCGAGACCCACGGCGGGTTCGCGCAGGCCCGCAATGCGCCAGGGGGGGGAGGGCTGTTGAGCGTCAGCTTCGGGCCGACCATGCCGTCGCCGGAAGCCCGCCGGCCCGACCCGTCCCGCTCGACCGCGAGCGCGACGTGAGCATGCCCGGCCAGGTTCCTACGCAGCTCTTACGTCGGGCTTAGACCGCTCCTACGGGGGTTGCCGACTGTTGTAACCCCACGAGCGGGACGACGATCCCGGCTCGAGGTACATCAGTGAGGACCCGGCTACAGAGAATTCGTCGCAGACGCCGCTCCAACCGGCGTGAGCTGGAGTTCGGCCGTTCCTGGCGTGAGCGACCGGACGAGCCCAGCCGCCGGGCCGCCTGGAGTCCGGATACAGGCGAGCTCTACCTCGTTGACGATGCAACCGCCGACAGGAGCGCAGATACCGTCGAGGTGTTGGCGGTCGTCGACCGGCCGGAGCGGCTGGCGGCGGCCCTGCAGGGCTGGGCCGAAGTCTGCGGCTACCGCGGCTCGCTCGCCTGGCTGCGCGAGCGCGCCCGCAGGATCGACGCTCGCCGCGAGCCGTAGCGAGCCGGCGGGAGCGTCGCTGCCGGCCGTTAGGGTAAGGCGGCAATGACCTGGGTGCCGGTGTTCGCGGTCTTCGTCGTCAGCCATCTGACCGGCGACTATCTGCTCCAGACCGAATGGCAGGCGACGCACAAGCGCGGCGGTCTGACGGGCGGTGGCGTGAGCCGCCGGGCGCTGTTCTGGCACGTCGGCACCTACCTCGCGGCCTACATCCCGGCGTTTATCTGGCTCTGGGGCAGCCTCGGCGCCGGAGTGCTCCTGCTGGCGGTGCTGATCGGCCTGCCGCATCTGATCCAGGACGACGGTCGGCTGCTGGCGGCGTACGCGCGGTCGGTCAAGCACACCGACCTCGCCGGCAGACCGCCGTTGGGCGCCGCGGTAGACCAGAGCGCGCACGTGCTCGCGCTGTTCTTGACCGCGCTCGTCGTCGGGCGCTAGGCGCACACGCGACCGCGGAATCAATCACCTAGCGGGCCAACCGCAGCTCGACCACCGTCGCCACCGTTGCGGTTCGGCCGCGTCCGCCGGCGACGAGGATGCGGTCCGCGGCGCCAGCGACCGACGTATCCGAGAGCGGCTGGGGGAGCCGTCCGGCGGAGCGAATCGTCCCGTTCGCGGGATCGATCGCGACGATCTGAGCGCTGGGCGTGCCGGCGACATCGCCGCGCCCCCCGATGACGAAGACGGTGCCGGCAAGCGTCGCCGCTCCCGCGTGCGTGGTCGGGCGGGGCAAACGGCCGACCCTGCGCACGGCGCCCGTGCCGGCGTCGAACGCGACAACGTCGCGGCGGGCTCCGCTCGGCGCCGAGCCGCCGGCGATCACCAGCTTGCCGCCGCTCGAGGCGACCGCCGCGTAGCGCAACGGCGACGGCAGCCGGGCAACGCGCCGTGCCCGCCCGCTTCCGGGCTTCCACGCGAGAATCGAATCCACAGGACGCTGGCCGGTGTAGCCGCCGACGATGTAGGCCACATTGCCGACGGTCGCCACCGCCACATCGGACAGCGCCTGCGGCAGATGCCCGGCGACGCGCGTGCGCCCGGTGCGCGGATCGACGCGCAGGATGGCGTCGCTCGAGCCGACGTTACCGCCGCCGAAGAAGTAGACGACGCCGCCGATCGTCGTCGCTGCGGCGTCGTGCAATGCCTGCGGGAGATGTGCTCGACCCGTCTGGTGGGCGCCGCGCAGGATGACGATGTCGGCGCGCGACGTATCCGCCGCGGTCAGCCCTCCGAGCAGCAGGACGCGGCCGCCCGCGGCCGCCGCCGCGGCATCCTGCTCGGGCGCCGACAGCCGGCCGACCGATCTCGCGAGCAACCGCTGCGGACGCGCCGGCGCCGAGCGCCGAGCTCCCTTGCCGGCGCCCGCTGAGGTCTTGCCCGCCGGCCCGCCATCCTTGCCCGCGCGGCGGCTGGAGGAGTGTCCACCGCATCCCGCCACCGAAGCGACAAGCAGGCCGATGGCCAGCGCGCCGGCGGTCGCGGCGACGTGGCCCGTCGATCGACCTCGACGCTCCTTATCCCGCGTCGCGCGCATCCGCCCATTCTGACCGTCGTGGCCGGGATTTCATCGGGGCTCCTACATCACTCCTACGGTCAGCCGCCGCCGGGACCGCCGGGTGGCTATCTTCGTGGTGATGATTGCACTCGCCCGTCGGCGAAACCTCTGCGCCGCGCTCGCCGCCGCCGCGCTCGTCTGCCTCGCCGCGCCTTCGCCGGCGGGCGCGCGCGCGGGCGGCGGCTCGTTCCATTTCGGTGGTGGCGGCGGCGGTCGCGGCGGCGGTGGCGGCGGCGGGTTCCACGGCCCCCACTTCTTCTTCTTCGGCGGTGGCGGCGGCGGCCTGCTGATCCTGATCGCGGTGATCGTGATCGTGATTCTGATCATCGTGATCGTCGGCTGGCTCAAGCGCGAGGCGATCGCCCTGCGCTATGCCCGCCTGCGGCGCGAGCGTGCCCGCCGGGTGGAGCTGGCCGCCGCCGAGGCCGGCGACGAGGATCCGGATTTCGCGCCCGACATCGTCCTGGCCGGCGCCGAGGCCCTGTTCCGCGAGCTGCAGGGGGCGTGGGACGGCCGCGATGCTCGAGCGCTGGCCGCGCGGCTGGGCGAGGAGCTCTGGGACGAATGGCAACGCCGGCTGGCCGATTTCGAGCGCAAGGGCTGGCACAGCCGCGTGGAGGTGCTCGGAGACGTAAAGGTCTCCTACATCGGCCTGACCAACCGCGCCGATGACCGTGACGATCGCGTCGTCGTCCACATCGCGGCCAGGTTGCGCGACTATGTGATCGATAGCTACGGCGACACGATCACCCGTCGCGACCAGCTCAGTGAGATCAGCAACGTCTCGGAGTACTGGACGCTCGGCAAGCGCGACCGTCGTTGGATTCTGCTCTCGATCGAGCAGGAGGAGGAGGGCCGGCACGAGCTTTCCGAGCAGATCGTGGCGACGCCCTGGTCAGATGACCGCGCGCTGCACGACGAGGCGGTCGTCGAACAGGCGCAGGTGGAGGCGGTGCCGGCGGGTGTCGCGGTGGCCGAGGTCGCCGACCTCGACTTCGAGGGCGATGCTCGCATCGCCGCGCTCGACCTTTCGCTCGCCGACGGGCGTTTCGCGCCCGACGTGCTCGAGGTCGCCGTGCGCCGAGCCGTCGAAAGCTGGGCCGAGGCGATCGACGGCCACCACGATGACCTGATCTCGATCGCCACCCCGGACGCCGTGCAGCAGCTGCTGCATCCCGGCGACCCGTCGGGCAAGACGCGCGTCGTCGTGCGCGGCCCGCGGGTGCGTCGGCTGACGATCGCCGCGCTCGACGCCGCCGATAAGCCGCCGACGATGAAGGTGGAAGTGCACGTGACGGGCCGTCACTATGTCGAGGATCGAGACACGCTCGAGCCGGTGTCCGGCAGCCAATCGCGCGAGACGCAGTGGGTCGAGCGCTGGCGGCTGGCGCTCGACGGCCCGGCCGACAACCCCTGGCGGATCGTCGGGACGGCCTAGTCACGCTCCGCGCTTCCCCGGGGCGGCGGATACCCTCCCTTTCGCGCAGCCGTAGCAGCGGCTATCAGCTCGGCGCAGAAGACGTGCGATCTCCAACCGGATCGCCCGCATGGGCCTCCTCGAGCAGGCTCCGCTGATGCAACGAGAACAGCAGCAGCAGCGCCGGCACGACGACGATCAGCGCGACGCCGCAGACGATCAGCAGCGCGACCACCGACCCGTGAGCGCCCGCTCCGGCGTGCACCGTCAGCGAGCGCGGCAAGAGGTACGGGTACTGGGCGATCCCCCAGCCCCAGATGACGGACGCCACCGCAGCGGCGGCGAGCGCGCGCGGGGCGCGCCAGCCGGCGCGCCCCAGCAGGATGAGCGCGGCCGAGCCGCACACCGCCGAGGCGATCACGAGCGGCAGTCCCTCGTGGATCAGCCCGTCGAACAGCGAGCGCGCGTGCTCGTGCAGCGCGAACAGGCCGCCCGCGGCGAGGGCACCGGTCACTGCCGCGGCCGCGAGCGCGCGTACGCGGAAGTAGCGCTCCAGCTGCGTGTCGCCGACGCGACGCGCGTCCGCCACGAGAAAGACAGCCGCCAGGTACGCGCAGGCGGCCACGAACAGCGCGCCGATCTCGAGCGACGTCAGGTTGAGCCAGCTCGTCAGACGATCCCCGCTGCCGGTTGCCGGCACGCGCCCCGTGGCGATCGCGCCGATCGCCGTGCCCATGAAGAACGGCGTCAGCACCGAGGAGAGCGCGAAGGTGGCGCCGGCGAGGCGCTGGCTACCCACGTCCCCGACGACCTTGCGAAAGGCGAAACCCGAGCCACGCAGCACGATCCCGAGCGCCGCCAGCGCCAGCGGCACGAACAGCGTCGTCGTGACGGCGGCGAAGGCGCGTGGGAACGCCGTCCATAGCACCACCAGGGCGAAGATCAGCCAGACGTGATTCGCCTCCCACACCGGCGCGAGCGCGCGGTCGATCAGCGCCCGTGGACGCGCGCCGCGCTTGGCGCCGCCCGCGACGAGGTCCCAGAAGCCCACGCCGAAGTCGGCGCCGCCGAGCACCGCGTAGAGGGTCGCGGCGGTCCACAGCACTGTGGCGGCGACGTCGGTGCTGGTCACGTTGCGCCTCCCTCCGGTCGGCGCTCTTGATGCCGGCCCTCGGCCTCCGGCCTCGCGTAACCGCTCGGCTTCGCCTCGCTCATCACGGGCCCGCGCGCCCCGCGCCGGGCGGCGGTCCGTAGGGCACGGCCACGTCGTCGCGCTCGGCGCTGCGCCAGCGGCGCGCCATCGCTCGCAGCACGAGCACCGTGGTGATGCCCAGCAGCGTGTAGAGGACCAGCACGATCGCGAACGAGGTCCAGAGGCCGCTCGCCCCGGTGACCGCATCGGCCGTGCGCAGCTGGCGATAGACCACCCACGGCTGTCGCCCGACCTCGGTGACGATCCAGCCGCACTCCAGCGCGACGATCGCCGCAACCCCAGCGCCCGCGACGGCGCGCAGGAACCAGCGCGTCGCCGGCATGTCGCGCCGGCGGACCCAGGCGATCCCCAGCCACAGGATCACCGCCAGCAGCGCGAACGCGATCCCGACCATCGTGTCGAATGCGAGGTGCAGCATGGTCGGCGCCGGCGGCCGGTCAGCCGGCGCCGTCGCGTCGAGGCCGATCACCTTGGTACCGGCCGAGAAGCCCACCAGCAGCGAATCGGCGTCGGGGATCTTGATCGCGCCCCTCACCTTCCCGTCGACGAGCGCGCCGCCGAGGTAGGCGGGCACGCCCGTGCCCGTTCGCTGTACGTATTCGATCGCGGCGAACTTCGTCGGCTGATCGCGCGCGACCGCCCGCGCCGCGGTGTCCCCGATGAAGATCTGCGCCGGCGTCGCGATCGCCGCGACGGCCAGCGGGATCAGCACGCCGAGTCGGTGAAGGCGGTCGCGACGGCCGCGCAGCATCCCCACGGCGTATACGGAGGCCACGAGGAAGGCGGTCATCATGTAGGCGGCCAGGATCATGTGCGGCACCTCGTATGGAGTGGCCTTGTTGAAGATCACCTCCAGCGGATGGACGCTCGTGACCTTGCCATTCGCTCCGAGCGTGAATCCGCTCGGCTGGTTCATCCAGGAATTGGCCGCGACGACCGACAGCGCGCCGCCGATCCCCGACACGACGATCGGCACCCCGGTCCAGAAGTGCGCCCACGGCGAGAGGCGATCCCAGCCGTAGATGTAGATCGCGATGAAGATCGCCTCGACGAAGAAGAAGATCCCCTCGATCGCGAACGCGACCCCGAAGACGTCGCCGAAGCGACGCATCAACCCGGGCCACAGCAGCCCCATCTCGAACGACAGCACGGTCCCTGTGACCGCCCCGACGGCGAACAGGACCGCCATCACCTTCGACCAGCGGCGCGCCAGCCCGAGCGCAGCGGGATCGTCCCTGCGCAGTCCACGGTAGTTGGCGATCAGCGTGATCGCCGGAAAGGCGACCCCGAGCGAGGCCAGCACGATGTGAAAGCCGAGCGTGAACGCCATCTGGCTGCGCGCCGGCAGCAGCTGCGAGGCGGTCGCGAGCACGCCCGCGAAGTGCAGGCTCACAAGGGAAGCCAACCAGACGGAGCAACTCGCCTGGGGGCGAGTCCGCTAGGCGGCGGAGGCGCGCTCCAACTCGCGCGCGATGTGGACCCTACTCGGCCGCAGGAGGTGCGGGCGGGTCCCGCGGCGTCGACGATGACGGGGGCGGGGGCGGCGCTGGCGGCGTCGAGGACGCCGCGGGCGGGGTCGGTCCCGCCGCGCCGCCACCCCCGATCGCCGGACCGAGCGCAGATTTGCCGCCAGCTTCTGCGAACCGCCGGAAGGCTCCTACGCCGATTGCGACAGCGAGGACCAAGCCGATCCAAGCAGGCCAACTGCGAGCCTGGCTGTGTGACAGGAATTCGATCAGCGCGAACAGCGCGGTTGCTGCTGCCAGGCCAGCTGAGACTAGGGCCGGCGCCACGCCGAGCTTCGGGGCCACACCGGCAAGCTGGACGCCCTCCCAAACGATCAGGGCAATCGCCAGTATTCCCACTAGGATGCCAATCCCGTGCCAGCCTGAGAGGCTGCCGCAAATCTTGCCGAAGGGGCCGGCGTTGGCGCAGGCGTTCTGCCAGGAGAAGAACAGGTCGACGACGAGTAGCGTGCTGGCACCGAGGAGCAGGCGAGCCCCGAGCGCTGCGCTGGACAAGGATGAGTTCATCGTCGTCTTCCTCTCGGTCGTAGAAACTGGGCAGGCGCGGCGGATCGATGCCGCCGGCCAGGCTGGCTGCCACTTACACTAGCCTTTGTCAAGGGTAGTGGCAAACTGGTCCCCAGGCTGGTTCCTGCCGTATGCGCCGCAACCTGAGCCGCGGATCTGCCGACGGGAATCTTACGTCCTTGCGATATCGTCGGCCGGCCATGGTCGCGAACGCAAGGGTTGGGCGCTCACGCCGGTGCACGGCTGCAAGATACAGAACTGCGCGCGAGGCCGGGTGACCTGAAGATCGCGGGCCGCTCGGGTGTACGTGGGGCCACGCTGGCGGCTTGCCTCGCGGCGCTCATCGTCGCTCCCGCGCAGGCCCGTGAACTACGCGGAATCGGCGGGCTCACCGAGTTGGCGGATGTCTCGGGCTGCATCAGCGCTGGAGGCGCGGAGGG
>DASZZG010000182.1:0-1539 GCA_035543355.1 Solirubrobacteraceae bacterium
GCGCGCGCCGCGGCGTCCGTCGCGAGCTCGCCGAGCGCCGCCGCGAAGGCCGTGCAATCGCGCGGGTCGGTGTAGCGCGCCGCGTCGCCGCAGCACTCGACGACGCCCGCGGCCAACCCCGCCAGCACGGGCGTCCCCGACGCCATCGCCTCGAGCGCCGTCAGGCCGAACCCCTCGTACAACGCCGGGTGCACGAGCGCGGCCGCGCGCCCGTACAGCTCGGCAAGTCGCGCCGCGTCGGGCGCCGTCTCGAGGCGAACTCCGCGCCCGTTCGCACGAGCGCTGCCCGCGACCACGAGCTCGAGCGGGCTCGAGGCCTGCTCGCGGTAGAGGCGGTATGCCGCCAGCAGCAGCGCCAGATTCTTGCGTGGCTCGTCGTCGCCGACATAGAGGAAGTGCGCGGGACCGTTGGCCGGGGGCGCAACCTCGGGGACCGGCTCGAACTGCCCGGGGCCGTGGGGCGCGACGACGATCCGTGCTTGTGGGACGCCCCAGAGAGCGCGCACGTCGCGGGCCGTCGCCTCGGAGGGGCAGACCACGGCGGCGGCGCGACGAGCGGCAGAGCTGTGGGCGCGGCGGGCGTACGCGCGAAAGCGGCGATCGAATGCCCGCGGCATACGCTCGAACGCGAGATCGTGCACGGTGACCACCTGCGGGCAGGGCGCGCGCCGCGCCAGCGCCGGCAGCGGATGGTGCAGGACATCGGCAGCGACCGCGCGCGCGCGCTTCGGCAACTCGAGCTCGACCCAGCTGCGATCCGCCAGCAGGTTGCGCCACGATCCCAGCCCCCCGCCCGCCGGGGCCGCGCGACGATCGTTTGAGGCCTCGACCAGATCGACTCCCTCTTGGCGCAGCGCGGCCGCGAGCCGCTCGATGTAGACGCCCGTCCCGCTCGGGCCGCGCCCAAGATACGTCGTGTCGAGCAGCACCCGCACGGCCGTCTGCTCACCAGCGCCCGCGGACCGCGCTGGCGAGCAGCAGGCGGCGCAGCAGCGGCGGGCCGCCCGCGGCGCGCAAGCGCAGCTCGCCGAAGCCGAAGTCCTCGAGCAGGGCTTGCAACGAGCTGCGGGTGTAGAAGCGCAAGTGGTCGGAGCGCGGGTCGTAATGCGCCTCGAAGCCGGTCAGCGCCACCCAGACGTTGCGCACGCGGCCATGGTAGGGCGTCGTCAGCAGCAGCCGGCCACCCGGGCGCAGCACGCGCCGCACCTCCGACAGCCAGCGGGCGGTGTCAGCGACGTGCTCGATCACTTCCGACGCCCAGACGACGTCCACGCTCGCATCGCCCAGTGGCAGCGGCCCGTCGACCGGCGCGAGCGCGAAGTCGAGCTCGAGGCCGGCGTGTCGTTCACGCGCGTGGCGCAACGCGGCCTCCGCGACGTCGATACCGGTGGCGCGCACGCCGGCGCGCGCCAGCGCCGCCGTGAAGTCCCCGGCGCCGCAGCCGAGGTCGACCACGCTCTCACCCGCGCCCACGTTCGCCAGCAGGTACTCGCGTCGCAGTGCAGCGTCGGGTGGTTCGGCGGCGGTGGTGTCCAGCTG
>DASZZG010000183.1:0-6679 GCA_035543355.1 Solirubrobacteraceae bacterium
GCTCCGTCGGTGCCCTGTCCACGTTCTACCCGGACGCCAACGACATCCAGGATCCGGAGAACCGCGCCCTCCAGACGATCCGCCTGATCGCAAAGATGCCGACGCTGGCCGCCTTCGCCTTCCGCCACTCAAACGGCCAGCCCTACGTCTACCCCGACAACGACCTGCGCTACCCGGGCAACTTCCTCAACATGCTCTACAAGATGACCGAGCTCAAATACGAGCCCGACCCGCGCCTGGCGCGCGCGCTGGACATCCTCTTCATCCTGCACGCCGACCACGAGCAGAACTGCTCGACCAGCGCGGTGCGCAGCGTCGGCTCCTCGCAGGTGGACCCCTACTCCGCCGTCGCCGCCGGCATCGGGGCTCTTTATGGGCCGCTGCATGGCGGGGCCAACGAAGCGGTTCTGCGAATGCTGCGCCGCATCGAGAGCAAGGAGAACATCCCCGACTTCATCGCCGGCGTGAAGGAGGGCAACGAGCGGCTGATGGGGTTCGGCCACCGCGTCTACAAGAACTACGACCCGCGCGCGAAGATCATCAAGCAGGCGGTCGACGACGTCTTCGAGGTGACCGGGACCAACCCGCTGCTGGAGATCGCGCTCGAGCTCGAGAAGATCGCGCTCGAGGACTCCTACTTCGTCGAGCGCAAGCTCTACCCCAACGTCGACTTCTATTCCGGGTTGATCTATGAGGCGCTGGGGATGCCCGTGTCGATGTTCCCGGTGCTCTTCGCGATCCCGCGGACCAGCGGCTGGATCGCGCAATGGCACGAGATGGTCCAGGACTCCGAGCAGAAGATCGCGCGGCCCCGCCAGGTCTACGCGGGCGAGCGCGGCCGCGAGTACGTGCCGCTGGACAGTCGCTAGCGGTCTGGGCGGCGTCTTGCAGGCCCTGCTTGTGTGAGATACATCACACGAATGCGAGGAACTCGGGCGTACGCTTGTTCCCATGTGGATCTCGCTCTCAGACGGAACAGTTGTTCGCGTGCGTGAGATTCGCGCGGAAGACAAGGCCCGCCTCGCGGCCGCCCATGAGCGCCTGTCGCCAGAGACCGTCCGGCGCCGCTACCTGACCGCAAAGCCACGTCTGTCGCCACGCGAGCTGCGCTACCTCACCGAGGTCGATGGCACCAACCACGTCGCGCTCGTGGCCGTCCTTGAGGACCATCCCGA
This sequence comes from Solirubrobacteraceae bacterium, assembly GCA_035543355.1. Classification (GTDB taxonomy): domain Bacteria; phylum Actinomycetota; class Thermoleophilia; order Solirubrobacterales; family Solirubrobacteraceae; genus DASZZG01. The sequence goes on from DASZZG010000183.1 coordinate 1,176, forward strand.
GCTGATCGTGGCGGTCGCTCGATTCGTCCGCGACAAGGACAAGCCCGACACGGCGGAATTTGCGATCGTCGTCGGCGATCCGCTCCAGGGGAAGGGCCTGGGCGGACGCCTCAGCGAATTGCTGGTCGAGCGAGCCCGGGATCTCGGGATCACGCAGTTCACGGCGACGTCGCTCAGCGACAATCGCCCGGCGCAGGCGCTGGTCGGCCACATCTCCAAGCAGTTGACGTACCTCGGCGCCGAGGGCGGCACGAGCTCGGTCGTAGCCGACCTGGCCGCCTAAGAGGCCGTCTCAAAACCCCCCGCGCGCCCTCCACAGCGACGGCACGCGCGCCGTGCGATCATCGCGCCCGTGGCAGGCGCCTACTGGCTGACCGTTCGCGACGGGCCGCGCGTACGGCGAGAGTCGTTTGGGTCGCTGGAGAGCGCGCTCGAAGCGCTCGAGGCAAGCGTCGACGAGCTGTCGAAGGTCACACGGCGGCGTCCGATCAATGTCGGGGTGCGCAAGTTCGAGCCGATCCAGCAGGTGGCGGCGCGCGCCGAGCTCGTCGGCCCGGGGCGGCTGCTCGGGTCGGTGCACGGCGGTGTCGACATTCGCGGTGACGGCTCGGTCGAGCCCTATCTGGGCCGTTTTCGCCGACGAGTGATCGAGCGGGCCGCCGGCGAGTCCGCCTGCGCGGCGCTGCGGCGGGCGATCGCCGAGGACGGCGGCGGCTGAGCGCGTGCCCGAAATCAGGCAGCGACGCGCGACTCGCGGCTCTCCCATGGCGCCACCGAGAGCGCTGTGCCGAAACGCCTGAGCCAGCGCGATTGCTCGCGATGATCCGGGAAGTGCTGCGCGACGAGCTCCCAGAACTGCGCTGAGTGGTCCAGCACGGCGAGGTGGCAGACCTCGTGCCAAACGACGTAGTCGAGCACCGACTCGGGAGCCAGCAGCAGCCTCCAGTTGAACGACAGCGCACCGGACGGCGCGCAGCTTCCCCAGCGCGTGCGCTGGCTGCGGATCGTCAGCGGCCCGGGCGAGACCGACAGTGCGGTCGCGGCATCGCGCACGCGCGGCTCCACCTCGGCGCGCGCCCGGCGACGGTACCAGCGCTCGATCGCGGGGCCCGGCTCCGCGGCCGGGACCAGCAGCCGCTCGCCCACGCGATGCACCCGACTGCGACCGCGCTGCGGCTCGAGCCACAGCGTGTCGCTGAGGTAGGGGACCGTGCCGTCCGGGCCGTGGACGGCTGCGCTCGCCGCGGCCAGCGCTCGAAGGCGACGCTCGATCCAGGGCCGCAGCTCCTGCACGGCGCGCGCGGCCTCACGATCGCGTGCGCGGCGCGGGAGCACCACCTCGACGCCTCGACGCGGACAGACCGTGACCGTCGTTCGACGCGCGCGCGCCGAGCGGCGGATGCTGTAGGTGAGTTCCTGCACGGCCGCGAAGGGTACGGCGGACAGCGGCGGCTGCTACTCCTACCGCTGTGCAGCGCTCACGCGTAAGGCTCCCCGCAGGGGTCAGGCCGCCCTTTGAAGTCTTTCTCAACGGCGTGCCGCAGCATGCCGGAGTCGACTTCGAACAGCGGGGCGACATGCTCGTGTTCGACCGTCCGCTCGCCAAAGAAGGCAAGCTCGGCTTCGGGCGCTGGCTGATCGGCGCGTTCGGCATCGGCACCTACCGCCGCAATGACGCGGTCGACGTCTCCTACGAGGTCGACGGGCGCCCCACCGTCGCCCATGCGCTCGACATCGAACCTATGGGCCCGTAACTCGACAACGGACGCTTGATTCGTTACGAACCTACGTCTGGCCAGCGGATGCGCCGACCGGCGCCCGCTCCCACGGCCGCGCGAGCTTCAGGGCGGAGAGGATCGCCCGCGTAGCGGGTGACTTGTTGACCGTGTAGAAGTGGATTCCGGGCGAGCCCCGCGCCAGCAGCTCGGCGCATTGAAGCGTCGCATAGGCGACTCCGAGCTCCAACACGGCGTCGGAGTCGTCGCCCCGAAGCTCGAGCTGCTCGAGCAGCGGCGGCGGAATCGACGCGCCGCAAAGCGACGTGATCCGCTTGAGCTGGTCGACGTTGGTCACCGGGATGATCCCGGGGATGATCGGCAGCGTGATGCCCGCGGCGCGCGCCTCGTCGACGAAGTCGAAGTAGAGGCGGTTGTCGAAGAACAGCTGCGTTATCAGGAAGGTCGCACCGGCGTCGATCTTCTGCTTGAGGAACCGCAGGTCGTGGGCGAGGTCCGGTGCCTCGGGATGGACCTCCGGGAAGCACGCGGCGCCGATCGCGAAGTCATAGCTCTCCGAGATCAGCTCGGCCAGCTCGGTCGAGTACATCAGGCCGCCGGGCGTCGGCTTCCAGTCCGTCTCGCCCTTCGGCGGGTCCCCGCGCAGCGCGAGAACGTTGTCGATCCCCGCCGTGGCGACCGAGTCAAGGATCTCGCGCAGCTCCTCGCGCGTCGTGCCGACGCAGCTGAGATGGGCCATCGCCTCGATCCCATGCTCCTGCTTGATCTGCTTCGTGATCTCGACCGTGCGTGCGCGCGTCGAACCGCCGGCGCCGTAGGTCACCGAGACGAACGACGGCTCCAGCGGCGCGAGCTCCGAGAGGGCGCGCTGCAGGTTACGCTCGCCCTCATCGGTCTTCGGCGGGAAGAACTCGAAGGAGAACACCGGCTCCGAGCCGGCGGCGATGATCTCGTCAATTCGCATCTTTACAAGGTAGCTGCCTGAACAGCGGAGCGAGCGCTCCGCAGTACCCCGCGAAGCGGAGCACGACCACCGGCTTCGCCGGCGGTGCCCGGGCCCTGAGGGGCCGCGAAGCGGCGCCGGTCACCCGATACTGCCACCACGCCCGGCGCCCACCCAACGCTCGGGCTCGCCCTCCACCCGCCTCGCGCGGTCCGCAAGCTCCAGGTGGGTCAGATAGCAGAGCGTCTCCGAGAGCCACCACGCCGCCGACCCCTCGGTGACCTGCTGGTCGTAGACCGCCGGGATGATCTCGAATGCTGTCCGCGGCTGATCGGCGATCGCGGCCGCCACGCGCTCGAGGCGCTCGTGCACCAGCGCCTGGTTGGCGCGTATGTGAGCGCGTACGTCGGTGAACGGGCGCGCGTGGCCGGAAACGCAGAGGCGCGCGTCGAGCGCATCGACTCGCTCGAGCGAGTCGAGGAACTCGCCGGCGGGATCGGGCGTGTAGCCGTAGTCGTAATAGAGCGAGACGCGCCCGAGCAGGTGGTCGCCCGAGATCAGCAGGCGCCGCTCCGGCTGGTGCAGACAGACGTGGGAGGGCGCGTGGCCGGGCGTCTCGTAGACGGTCAGCGGGCCGAGGTCGGTCTCGATCGTCAAACCGGACTCGAGCGGCCGCTGAGGCTCGACGAACTCGGCCCAGCCCGAGCCCTGGCCGCGGCGCGACTCGGCGTAGCGACGCAGCGGCTCCTCCGGCACGCCGCTCTGGAGCGCCACCTCGACGCGGCGTTCCAGGGCGGCGTCCGGGTTCTCGGCGCCGCGGCGCGCATGCTCGTGGTTGGGGTGCATCCACAGTTCGCAGCCGGCGCGCTCGAGGATCGGCGCGGCCTGGCCGCAATGGTCCGAGTGCGCGTGCGTGCAGACCACGAGCCGGACGCTCTCCAGCCGCAGGTTCACCTGATCCAGCGCGCGCTCGAGGTTGGCGAGCGAGCCCGGCTGGTGCATTCCGGTGTCGACCAGCACGATGCCATCCCCGGCCGCCAGCGCCCACGCGTTGCAATGCGGCACGCCCGGCCAGGGCAGCGGCAGGCGCAACCGCCACAGCCCCGGCAGCACGCGCTCGCCGCGCCCGAGCTCGCGCTTGGCGGCGACGCCTGTCATCGCGTGCACGATAAAGCTCTGAAACCCCCCGGCGGTCGTAGACTGCGCCGACCGAGTCGAGAGGAGAGCAAGATGGAGCAGCAGACGAGCACCGCACGCGGCGCCGCCGAGGTGGCGCATAGATACTTCACCGGCATCACGGAGCACGACGTCGAAGCCGGCGTCGCGTGCTGGGAGCCGGGAGGGGTCGATCGCCTGATCGGCATGACCGAGCTGATCGCGCCCGACGGGATTCGGCAGTACTTCTACGATCTCTTCGAGGCATTCCCCGACTTCGCCCTCGAGATCGTCGACTCGACCGCCGAGGAGGACCGCTGCGCCGTGCGCTGGCGGGCGACCGCGACGTTCGCGGGGCCCGGGTTGTTCCAGGGAATCGAGCCGACGGGTGCGCGGATCGAGCTCGAGGGCTGCGACGTCGTGCACGTGCGCGACGGGCTGATCCACCGCAACGACGCCTACCTCGACGGCACCACGCTCGCACGCCAGATCGGGATGATGCCGGCGGCCGGCTCGCCGGGCGAGCAACGCCTCACCGGGCTCTTCAACCGCCGCACGAAGCTCGGGCGGATTCACAGCAGCGATCCCGAGCAGATCGCCGAAGGCGTGTGGATCGTGCGCGGCGGCTTCCCGTGGAAGGTGATGAACGTCTACCTCGTGCGCGACGGCGACGGGGTGCTGGTGTTCGACGCCGGGATCAAGGCGATGACGCGCGGAGTCGCCTCGGCCGGCGCCCGCCTGGGCGGGATCACTCGCGTGGTCCTCGGCCACGGTCATGCCGATCACCGCGGCTCCGCGCCGGGGCTCGGTGCGCCCGTCTTCTGCCATCCGGCGGAGGTCTCGGACGCCGAGGGCGACGGCGGCGCGCACTACTTCGACTTGTCCAAGCTGGGGCTGCCCGCGCGTTGGCTGATGCCGCGCCTGCTGCACGACTGGGACGGAGGGCCGGTGCAAGTCTCGGGCACCGTGGAGGAGGGCGACGAGGTCGCCGGCTTCAGGGTCATCCACCTCCCCGGCCATGCGCCTGGACAGATCGGGCTGGTGCGCGATTCCGACCGGCTGGCACTGGTGTCCGACTGCTTCTACACGCTGGACCCCGAGAGCATTCGCGCCGCCAAGACCCCGCCTCACCCGCCGCACGCGGCCTTCAACCACGACACCGACCAGGCGATCGCCTCGATCCGCAAGCTCGCGGCGCTCGACCTGGCGGCGGCGTGGCCGGGGCACGTCGATCCCGTCACCGGCGACGTGCGCGACCAGCTCGAGCGCGCGGCCGAGATCAAGTAGTTGGGTAGGCGCAACCGCGAGCGCTCCCGGCTCACACCGCCGAGCAGCGAGTACCGCGACAGCGAGGGCAACACGCTCACGCTGCGCGGCTCGCTGCGGCCGGGCGCACGTCGCCAGTACGCCAAGGTTCTCCACGGCACGCCGCTGTCGCGCGAGGATGCCTGGCAGCGCGCGATCGAGTTCCTGTTCGAGCGGCTCGTCGTGCGTTGGGATGTCGCCGGACTGCCGATCGAGCGCCAGGCCGAGCTGCTCGGGCGATATCGCATGGCGTCCGTGCAGGAGCGCCGCTGGGTGCGCGACGTGCTGCGCGAGCACATGGCCGAGCACTTCCCCGAGCTAGAGCAGCCGTAGGGATGCGCCGGACCAAGATCGTCGCCACGATC
>DASZZG010000184.1:0-9133 GCA_035543355.1 Solirubrobacteraceae bacterium
CGACATCGACCAGGTGAAGGAGCGGATCCTCGAGTTCCTCGCCGTGCGCAAGCTCAAGCCTGACGCGCGCGGCTCGATCCTCTGCTTCGTCGGCCCGCCTGGAGTGGGCAAGACGTCGCTCGGACGCTCGATCGCGCGCGCGCTCGGGCGTGCCTTCGAGCGCATCTCCGTCGGCGGAGTGCGCGACGAGGCCGAGATCCGCGGGCACCGCCGCACCTACATCGGCGCGATGCCGGGAACGATCATTCGTGCGCTGCGCGACGCGGGCTCGAACAACCCGTTGTTCATGATCGACGAGATCGACAAGATGGGGGCCGACTACCGCGGCGACCCGGCGTCGGCGATGCTCGAGGTGCTCGACCCCGAGCAGAACGCCGGCTTCCGCGACCACTATCTCGACGTGCCCTTCTCGCTCGAGAACGTCATGTTCGTCACGACTGCGAACACGCTCGACACTGTTCCCGGGCCGCTGCGCGATCGCATGGAGGTCATCCAGCTGGCGGGCTACACTGAAGAGGAAAAGCTCGAGATCGCCCGCCGCTACCTGGTTCCGCGCCAGATCGAGCGCAACGGGCTCACCAAGGGCAAGATCGCGTTCGACGACCGAGCGCTGCGCGCCGTGATCTCCGACTACACGCGCGAGGCGGGCGTGCGCAACCTCGAGCGTGAGATCGGCGCGATCTGCCGCAAGGTGGCGAGGGAGGTCGCCGAGGGTACCCGCAGGCGCAAGGTCTTGATCACCGAGCGCAAGGCGCGCGAGCTGCTCGGCAAGCGCAGGTTCTTCACCGACGCTCGCCGTCGTACCAGCGAGCCGGGCGTGGCGACCGGTCTCGCATGGACGCCCGCCGGCGGCGACGTCCTGTTCATCGAGGCGACCGCGATGCCGGGCTCGGGCAAGCTCACGATCACAGGTCAGCTCGGCGACGTGATGCGCGAATCGGCGCAGGCGGCGCTGTCATACGTGCGCGCGCACGCCGGGCCGCTAGCGCCCGATCTGCCCGACGACTACTTCGCCACGCACGATCTTCACATCCACGTTCCCGCCGGCGCGATTCCCAAGGACGGCCCCAGCGCCGGGATCACGATGGCGACCGCCCTGATGTCACTGATCTCGGCACGGCCGGTGAAAGACAACGTGGCGATGACCGGGGAGATCACGCTGACGGGCCAGGTTCTGCCGATCGGCGGCCTGAAGGAGAAGGCGCTCGCCGCGCAACGAAACGGCATCGCCTGCGTGATAGCGCCGAAGCTCAACGAGGTGGACGTGGACGAGATGCCAAAGCAGCTGCTCGCCGACGTCGAGCTGAGCTTCGTCGATCACGTCGAACAGGCTTTCGCGCTCGCGCTCGAGCTGCCGGCGCCGAGGGCCGTGGCCGATCGGCGCCCGGCCAGGCAGCGCGCCGCCGCGCAGCGCAGCGCGTCCGCGCAACGCCGCGCTGCGCGCGGTCGCTGATAGCGCTGTTCGCGTGTGCTGTTGACAGGTATGCTGCACCGACGGCAAGCCGATCGAGGGAGAAAAATGGCAGCACGCAAAAGAGCGGCGACGGCGGCAGAGGCCGTGCTCGCCGCGCGCGAGAACCCCTATATCCAGCGACTGGTCGAGGACGCTGACCTGCGCGAGAACGTTCGCACGGCGTACGAGTCCCTGCGTGTCGCATACGGCCGGATGAGCAATGGCAAGCCGGCGACACGGGCGCTGATGGAAGACAAGAAGCTCCAGAAGAACCTCCGCACGGCCGCCGTCTCCCTACGTGAGGTGGGAGAGTCGCTGCGCGAGGGCCCCAAGCGCAGCCGTCGCGGCGGCATCGGCCGCAAGCTGCTGGTCGTCGTCGTCGGCGCTGGGCTCGCGCTCGCTCTGAGCGAAGGCCTGCGCAAGAAGGTGCTGGACGGGCTCTTCGGCAAGGAGGAGGAGTTCGACTACACGTCCACGACGACGCCGAACTCGGCTCCCTCTCCGGTCGCCGACACCGCCACGGCCTGACGGGCGCCGAGCCCAGCAGGTGATCGCGAGGGCGCCAACAGGGCGCCCTCGTTGCGTTTGCGCCCGGCGCAGTCCGTTTCCCTCTGGCTGGCCGGCCAGCTAGGCTTCCCGCGATGGAAGCAGCCGCACCCTCGATCGAATCGCGCGCGCTCAGTGGTGAACGAGCGCAGCGCATCGTCGATGCGATGCGCGCGAGCGTCGCCCGTCGCGGCGCCGCGGCCTCGACGTTCGAGCACGTCGCGCGCGAGGCCGACGTCTCGCGCGGGTTGCTGCACTACTACTTTCAGACCAAGGAGCGGCTGCTCGTCGAGGTCGTGCGGCGCGAGTGCGACCTGCGCATGTCAACGCTCACCGAGGCGCTCGAGGACGCGCACACCGCCGACGACTTCATCGACGTGCTCGTGCGCTCGCTCGAGGACATCATCGAGAACGACCCCGACTTCTACACGCTGCTGTTCGAGATGTTCACGCTCGGCCGGCGCAACCCGGAGATCGGCCGCGAGACCGCCGACCTCTATGCGCGCTTGCGGGCGCACGTGGCAGAGCTGCTGCGTGCCAAGGAGGCCGAGGGCGCGCTGGCGCTGGGTGCCGAGCCGGAGGCGGTAGCCGGCGTGATGTTCGCTCTCGGGGACGGTGTCGCGCTTCAGCTTCTGACCGACCCGAAGCAGGACCACAGCGTTCTCGTGGGCGCAGCGGCCACCGGCCTGCGCCGGTTGCTCGCCGACGCGTCTTAGGCTTCAGCGCTCGGACGCGCGCAGCGTGGCGATCGCGTCGGGAATGCCCTCACGTGCCGTCGGGAAGCGCGGCGACCATCCGAGCTCGCGCTTGATCTTGGCGTTCGAGGAGCGCGCCGAGCGCACCACCGCGGCGACCGCGTGCCGTCCCGCCGCGAGCCGCGCCAGCGCGACGGGGACCCGGCGCGGCTTGCCGAGGCCCAGCGCCCGCGCCGTCAGGGCCATGAACTCGCCGTAGGCGATCGGCTCGTCGTCCACCACGTGGTAGGTGGAACCCGCGGGCGCGTTCTCGGCGGCGTCGGCGAGTGCGGTTGCGACATCCTCCACGCGCACAACGTCCCACAGGTTCTCGCCGCTGCCGAGCTGAGCGAAGCGCCCAGGCTGGCGCAACCGCGCGACTATCTCCTCGGCATACCAGCCGCCGGGCCCGTAGACATGCGATGGGCGAACGATCACGGCGGGCAGGCCCGACTCGAGCGCCAGCCGCTCGCCCTCCTGCTTCGATCGTCCGTAGGGCGTCTCGACGGGCAGCGGCGTCTGCTCGTCGAGCAGTGCTCCTTGCGCTTCACCGGTGACGACGGTCGAGGCGAAGACGAAGCGGGGCGAGCCGGCGCGCTTGCACGCCTCGATCAGCGCCCGCGTGCCATCTACGTTGACCGCGCGGATCTTGCGCTCGTCGCGCTGCGACGCGATCTCCGCGGCGAGATGCACGACGCAGTCGGGACGCCCCTTGGCAAGCGTGCGCTCGAGTGAGCCGGCGTCTGAGAGATCGCCGACCACCGCGTGCGTGCCGCTCGGCTCGGAGCCGGGGCGTCGCACGAGTGCCGCGACGTGGTGTCCACGGCGCCCGAGCTCTGCGCAGGTGACGCCGCCGACAAAGCCGCTGGCACCTGTGACGAGAACGCGCACGGGCGCAGCCTACGCCCTGAGCGTCGCGATCATGCGAAGCTCGTCGGGATGCGCCGCGTCGTGACCATCGTCGGGGCGACGATCCTGGTGTTGGCGATCGTGTCCCAATTCGTGCTGCCGGCGGTCGTCGAGCAGCGGCTGCGCGACCGCCTGCACGGTGCAGCCCGAGGTCATCTTCATGTCGAGGTGGAGGCCTTCCCAGCCATCGAGCTGCTGTTCGATCACGCCGACCGCGTGACCGTGAGCATGGATCGCTACGACTCGATGCGCTCGCGGCTGGAGAAGCTGATCGGCGCGACGGCGCGCGCCGACCGGGTAGACGCCAGGGTCGGCGAGCTGCACGCCCAACTGCTCACGCTGCGCCATGTCACGTTGCGCAAGCGCGGGCGCGAGCTGGAGGCGCGTGCGCTCGTTACCAGGGCGGCGATACGTGACGCGCTACCGTCGTTCGTCACCGTCGAGCCGGTCGCGTCGGGCGGCGGACAGCTCGTACTGGGAGCATCGGTGACGTTGTTCGGCCTGCGCGCCGCGGTCAACGCGCACGTGCTTCCACTCAATGGTGCGCTGGTCCTCGTCCCCGATGTCCCGTTCGGGTCATTCGTCTCGCTGACGATCTTCAGCAATCGACGCGTGTTCGTCGAGGGTGTCGACGCGCGCCCGGCGCCCGGCGGCTTCGCGGTATCGGCGCGCGCGCGGTTCGTCCATTGACGCGGCGCCGGAGAGAGGGCAGAATCGCCTTCCCCAGCCAGCAGAGGAGACACCTTGTACGACTATGTGATCGTCGGCGCCGGATCGGCGGGCTGCGTGCTCGCTGCGCGCCTCACCGAGGACCCCGACGTCAGTGTCGCGCTGATCGAGGCCGGACCGCCCGATAGCGCCGACCTGATTCACATCCCGGCCGCCTTCTCGGCCCTCTTTCGCACCCAGCACGACTGGGACCACTCAACGGTCTGGGAGCCGCACTGCAACAACCGCCGCGTGTACCTGCCGCGCGGCAAGATGCTCGGCGGGTCCTCGTCGATCAACGCGATGATCTACATCCGCGGCCACCGCGCCGATTACGACGAGTGGCGTGACGAGGGATGTGAGGGTTGGGGATTCGACGACCTGCTGCCGTACTTCATCCGCGCCGAGGATAACGAGCGCGGCGCGGACGAGTACCACGGCGCCGGCGGCCCGTTGCGGGTGTCGGAGGGACGCTCGCGCAATCCGATGTCACAGGCCTTCATCGACGCGGCGATCGCCGACGGGATGCCCGCCAACGACGACTTCAACGGCGCCGAGCAGGACGGTGTCGGCTGGTACCAGGTGACGCAGCGCGACGGCGCGCGCGGCAGCGTCGCCGTGTCTTATCTGCACCCGATCATCAACCGGCCGAACCTCACCGTGGAGACCTATGTCTACGCGCTCGGCATCGAGTTCGACGGCACGCGCGCGGTCGGCGTGCGCGGGGAGCGCCTCGGAGAGGAGCTCGACTTCCGCGCCGAACGCGAGGTGATCGTCTGTGGCGGCGCGTACAACTCGCCGCAGTTGCTGATGCTGTCGGGGATCGGCCGGCCCGACGAGCTCGAGCTGCTGCAGATCCCGGTCGTCGCGGAGGTCCCGGGGGTGGGCCTCAATCTCCACGACCATCCCAACGCCGGTTGCATCTGGCTGAGCGATCAGGAGATCAGCCTGCTCGGCGCGCTCAATGACGACAACCTCGCGCTGTTCGAGCAGGGCCAGGGGCCCCTGACCTCGACCGTCGCCGAGGCCGGGGGCTTCGCGCGCACGCGCGAAGGTCTCGAGGCGCCGGACATTCAGTTTCACTTCGCGCCCGCGGTTTTCGCGAGCGAGGGACTCGTGCCCGCCCAGGAGCATGGCCTGTCACTCGGCGCCTGTGTGCTCAAGCCGCGCAGCCGAGGCCAGGTGGTGATCGGCTCGCCCGACCCGACGGCGAAGCCGATCATCGTCCACAACTACTACGAGGATCCCGAAGACGTGCGCTCGGCGATCGCGGGCGTGCGCCTGTGCATGGAGATCGCGCAGCACTCGCCGCTCGCGGATTTCATCAGCGCGCCGCACATGGTGCCGGCGTCGGACTCGGACGAGGACATCGCGGCGTTCATGCGGGGACACATGCAGACGCTCTATCACCCCGTCGGTACGTGCAAGATGGGGACGGACGAGCTGGCGGTTGTCGACACCGAGCTGCGCGTGCGCGGAGTCGAGGGGCTGCGCGTGGTCGACGCGTCGGTCATGCCCAAGGTTCCGCGCGGCAATACGAACGCACCGACGATCGCGGTCGCCGAGAAGGCCGCCGACCTGATCCGCGGCAAGGCGGCCCCCGCGGCCGAGGCGGCGCACGAGGCGGTCGCTTAGGTCCAGCCCCGCGACAGCGCCGCTTTAATGCTTGGCGGGGCCGGGCCCGCCGGCGTTGGGCGGTGTCGGGTTGGTCGCGAAGTACCAGGTGCCGAAAGAGGCGACTGCGATGACGACGCTGATGACCATGATCACGTCGAGCACGCTGACGGGGAGGCGGCCGTCGGTCTCGCGCTTTAGGCTGCGTCCGCCGCGGAAGCTACGTCGCCAGGGGAGGATGACTCGGATGGTCGGCGTGGTGCCGGCGACGCGGGCGTAGTAGCGGTTCAGCATCGACAGCAGCTTCCCGATCGCGACACATGTGAGGATGAAGCCGACCAGCATTAGGCCGTATGGCCCCATCGAGGGCTGCGTCCCTGACTGCAGGTGCGAGGTGATCCAGAGCCAGAGGATCGGGTTGGCGATCCACATCGCCATGCCGAGCACGGCCATCAGCGCGATCACGCAGCCCTTCCACAGGCGCGATGGCTGACCGGGGTTCGCCTGCGATGCAGCCGTGCGGCGCTTCCCAGCCTGAATCAGAGCATTCACATACAGAAGTGTATCGGATACAGTATTGAATGTGAATCCTCCCACCACCGCCAGCGGCCTGACTCGCGTGGAGAAGCAGGCCCGCACCCGAGCTGCGCTGCTCGACGCTGCTGCCCGCGTCTTCGTCGAGCGCGGGTTTGCCGGCGCGAGCGTTGAGCTGATCGCCGCCGAAGCCGGATACACCCGCGGAGCCTTCTACTCGAACTTCTCCACGAAGGAGCAGCTCTTCGCCGAGCTTCTGCAGGACCGCGTCTACTCGCTCTACCGCGACATGGCGGAGAACAGCGCCCAGCCGACCCGGCCGACGCTACGCGAGGTAGGCGAACGGCTGGCGGCGCTTCAAGCCGATCCCGAAGGACGCTGGCTGTTTCGCCTCTGGCTGGAGCTGCTCGCGCATGCGGGACGCGACGAGCAGTTCCGCCAGATCGCCGCTGGGTTCTGGAGCGGAACCCGCGCGCTCAGCATCGAGGCCATCAAAGCCCACTATCGAGAAGCGGGAACCGACCCCCCGGCGCCCCCCGACCAGATCGCGACGGCGATGATCGCGCTCGACATCGGGCTGGCGCTACAGAACTTCGTCGATCCCGACGCCGTCCCGCTCGACCTCTACCCGGACCTCTACGAGTTGCTCTTCGGCCACCTCCAGCCGAGCTGAGGCTGCTACCCGAGTTTCGGCGAGCGCCAAGGGGCGCGCAGCCGCCGCTCGAGCTCGTCCGCCAGCTCATCGAGCGCGATTCGCTCTTGGGTGAGCGAGTCGCGATCGCGAACGGTGACGGTGCGGTCTTGCACCGACTGATGGTCGATCGTGACGGCATAGGGAGTGCCGATCTCGTCCTGGCGGCGATAGCGGCGGCCGATCGAGCCGCCCTCGTCGTATTCGGAGTCGAGGCGCTCGCGCAGGGCGTTGTGGACCTCGCGCGCAAGCTCGGGCTGGCCGTCCTTGCGCACCAGCGGCAGGACGGCGACCTTGACGGGCGCGAGGCGCGGGTGCAGGCGCAGCACCGTTCGCGTCTGCCCTTCGACCTCCTCTTCGTCGTAGGCGTCGACGAGGAACGCGAGCGTCGCACGGTCGGCGCCGGCGGCCGGCTCGATCACGTGGGGCACGTAGCGCTCGCCACTGCCGCTGTCGAAGTACTCCAGCTTCTCACCCGAGAACTGGGCGTGCTGGCGGAGGTCGAAATCGCCGCGGTTGGCGATCCCCTCGAGCTCCGACCAGCCGATCGGAAAGAGGTATTCGATGTCGCTGGTGGCGGAGGAATAGTGAGAAAGCTCGTCGGCCTCGTGCCCGCGCAGCTGTAAGTGGTCGGGGCGGATGCCGAGGTCGAGATACCAGCGCTCGCGCTGCTCGAGCCAGTAGGAGTGCCACTGCTCGGCTTCACCGGGCGGGACGAAGAACTCCATCTCCATCTGCTCGAACTCGCGCGTGCGAAAGATGAAATTGCCGGGTGTGATCTCGTTGCGAAACGACTTACCGATCTGAGCGATTCCGAACGGCGGCTTCTTGCGCGCGAACTGGAGCACGTTCTTGAAGTTGACGAAGATCCCCTGCGCCGTCTCGGGTCGCAGATAGACGGTCGAGCCCTCGTGTTTCACCGGTCCGATCGTCGTCTCGAACATCAGGTTGAACTCGCGCGCCGGGGTGAGGTCGCATTCGCTGTGCTCGCCGGGGTGCTTGGACGGCTTTTGGCCGCATTGCGCGTTCTCGAGGTCGTCGGCGCGGAAGCGCAGCTTGCACGTCCGGCAGTCGACCAGCGGGTCGGTGAAGCCGGCCAGATGGCCTGACGCCTCCCACGTCCTTGGGTGCATCAGGATCGCCGCGTCGAGCGCCACGATGTCGTCGCGCTCGCGCAGCATCGCGTGCCACCACGCCTGTTTGACGTTGCCTTTGAGCAGCACCCCGTAGTGCCCGTAGTCATACGTCGAGCCGAGCCCGCCGTAGATCTCGGAGGAGGGGAAGATGAAGCCGCGCCGCTTGCACAGGGCGACGATCTTGTCCATCGTGACGGCGTCGGGCATCGAGCGGTGCAGCGTAGTGCAGCGCTCGGGAGCGAGCCGTGCCCGCTCCTATACTCCGGGCCGATGCCGATCTACGAATATCGCTGCGAGGACGGGCATACGTTCGAGGTCCTACAACGCATGACCGACGATCCCGTCACCGTTTGCGAGGTCTGCGGGAAGCCTGTGCAGCGGGTAATGCACCCCGTCGCGATCCACTTCAAGGGCTCCGGTTTCTACAACACCGACTACGGCAAGGCGCGTCGCGCCGGCGGTGACGACGGCTCCGCGGCCCGCGACGGTTCCGCGGACGGGGAGGGCGCCAAGAGCGATAAATCATCGAGCAGCGACGGCTCCAAGCAGGAAAAACCGTCGACCAGCGACAGCCCTTCGAGTGGAGGCGGCGCCTCGGATGCCAAGTCGAAATCGGACACGTCGAAAGACGGGGCCGGTGAGTCCGGCGCCGGAGCGCGCAAGTCGAGCAAGTAGCGCTCCCGGCGGAGTTTGCCGCCGGGCGTTCAAGTGAGAGACCCCGCGAGAGGCCGGTCCAGTTGACGGCCGTCAACTGGACCGGCCTCTCGCGGGGTCTCTCACTTGAACGCCCGGCGGCAAACTCCGCCGG
>DASZZG010000185.1:0-4839 GCA_035543355.1 Solirubrobacteraceae bacterium
CAGCTCGAGCAGATGGTGGACGGCAAGCTGGGCAGCGTCCCGCGGTACCGCCAGAAGGTTCGCTTCATACCGCTCGGCCTGGGCCGCCCGGTGTGGGTGGACGATCCTCACTTCAACCTCTCCTACCACCTGCGCCACACCGCCCTCCCGGCGCCAGGCAGCAACGACCAGCTCCGCCGCACGGCCGCGCGCATCTTCGCCCAGCGCCTCGACCGCGACAAGCCGCTGTGGGAGATCTGGGCGGTCGAGGGTTTGAGTGAGAACCGCTGGGCGCTGCTGTCGAAGGTCCATCACTGCATGGTCGACGGCGTCTCGGCCACCGATCTGATGTCGGTCATGTTCGAGGACGACAGCGCGCAGGCAACCGCGGGAGTGTGGGATCCAGCCCCGGAGCCGAGCGGCATCGACCTCCTGCTGCGCACCCTCACGCGTCGCACCCTCGACCCCTCCGAGCAGTTGCGCAGCGTGCGCGCAGCGGTGCGGGCGCCGGGCGAGTCGCTCGGCCAGGCACGAGATCTGCTTCGTGGCATGGCCTCGACCGCGGGGTTGATGCGCCTGCTCGGCAGCTCCTCGTTGACCGGTCCGGTCGGGCCGCATCGCACGTGGAGCTGCGCGCATGTGCGCCTGAGCGACGTCAAGTCGGTGCGGGCCGTGCTCGGCGGGACGGTCAACGACGTCGTGCTGACGATCGTCTCCGGTGGACTACGCGACCTGCTCGAGGCGCGGGGCGAGTCCGTTGCCGATCGCACGATCCGCACCCTCGTCCCCGTCTCGGTCCGCCGACCCGGCGAGCAGGGCACCTACAACAATCGCGTCTCCGCGATGTTCGCCGCGCTGCCGGTCGGTGTCGCCGACCCGGCAGCTCGTCTCGACGCCGTGCGCACGCAGATGGACGGCCTGAAACAGTCGAAGCAGGCGGTCGCGGGCGACGCGCTCACCTCGCTTTCGGGCTTCGCCCCGCCGATGCTGCTGGCGCTCGGCGCCCGCCTAGCCGCACGCTCCACGTCGCTCGGGGTACAGATCGGCGTTACGAACGTGCCGGGGCCGCAACAGCCTCTGCACACACTCGGACGAAGACTGCTCGAGTCGTTCCCCTTCGTCCCCGTGATCGGTCAGGTGCGAATCTCGATCGCCATCTTCTCCTACGACGGCGGCCTCTACTTCGGCGTCACCGGCGACCACGCCAGCTCGAGCGACATCGACATCATCACCACGGGCGTGGAGCGGTCGATGGCAGAGCTGCTGGCGCTCGTCGAGCCGCCGCCAACGAACCGAGCGCAGGCCAAGCCGGAGAACGCCGTCGTCGAGGGCGACCAGCCGCGAGTGTGACAGCGCTGCCAGGGCGCTGTTGAGGTCGGCTGCGACGCAACGCGGCGGATAGAGTCCCCGTGCCCACGCCCGCTTTCGTCATCCGATAGGAGGTACCGATGTCTGTCACCGCGTCCGTGATCACCGGCGTCGACTTTGTGTCTCTGCCCACGCGCGACCTCGCCGGTGCGATGACGTTCTACGGCGAGACGCTTGGTCTGCCCCGCTCGATGTACATCGAGGGCAAGCCGTTCGCCGAGTTCGAGACCGGCAGCCTGACGCTTGGCGTCATCGAGCCCGACAAGATGGGCCTCGAGTACGCGCCCAACCGCAACCACATCGCGCTGCACGTCGACGACGTCGCGGCGGCACGCGCGGCGCTGGAGGCCCGCGGCGTGAGCTTCGAGGGCGAGACGTTCGACACAGGCGTGTGCCACATGGCGTTCTTCTCCGATCCCGACGGCAACGCGCTGATGCTTCACCACCGCTACGCGCCGCGGGAGCCGCAGGCGTAAGCGGCTCGCGCCCCGATTTGGGGGGCGCCTTTTGGGGGGCGCCTTTTGACGTTATAGCGTCACGCGGCTAGAATGGTCTCATGGCGACAACCAAGCGCAAGCTCACCGTCTACCTCGACCCCGAGGTCGCTCGTGCCGCGAAGGTCCGGGCCGCTCGTCTGGACAAACGCGACTCCGAGGTGATCGAGGAGGCGCTGCGCGCGCACCTCGGGATCGCCGCACTCGACGAGGCCCAGCGACTGAGCACACTGAGCGAGGATCAGGCGCTTGAGCTTGCCAACGCCGAGGTCCACGCCGCCCGCCGCGAGCGTCCCAAGCGGCGTTGACGCGAGCAGTCCTCGACCCCAACGTCCTCGTTTCGGCGTTCATCTCCCAGCGCGGGGGCTCCCCCGACCTCATCGTGCGCGCATGGCGCGAAGGCGCGCTCGAGCTCGTCGTCTCACCGCAGCTGATCGCCGAGCTCACCGACGTGCTCGACCGACCGAAGTTCGCACGCCAAGCCGCCGGCGGGCGCGCCGAGGCCTACATAGCCGGGCTCGCCGGCGATGCGCTCCAGATCGAGGACCCGCCGGACCGTCCCGCGGTGAGCCCCGACAGCAGCGACGACTACCTGATCGCCCTCGCACGCTCGGCGCGCGCGGACGTGATCGTCTCCGGTGACAGCCACCTCACGCAGCTCGTCGACCCGACGCCTCCGGTGCTGACGCCCCGGCAGTTCGCCGCGCGGCTCACCTAAGTGCTGATTGGGCACAAGCGACCCGGCTTGACGTCTTTGTTAGAGCTATACGGACGATGGCCGATATCTGCATGCACCTCAACCAGATCCGAGTCAGGGCGCCGCTGGGGAGCGGCGGCTGATGTCCACCTGGATTTTTGAGCCGGGTCACACGGAGGCCGAGTTCCGCGCGCGCCACATGATGGTCAGCTGGGTGCGCGGCCTGTTCAAGGACATCCACGGACGGTTGGAGCTGGACTGGGATCGCTGCCTCGACGCGACCTTTGAGGGCGAGATCGACGCGGCCGGGATCTGGACCGGCGAGCCTCAACGCGATGAGCACCTGCGCAGCGCCGACTTCCTCGACGTCGAGAACCATCCGACGATCACATTCAGCGGGCGCTTCACCGAGCGCACCGGCGACACCGCGTTCAAAGGGGAGGCTCAGCTGACGATCCGCGGCGTCACGCGAACGGTCCCGCTCGACGTCCACTATCTCGGGGAATGGAAGACGCCCTTCTGGGTCGGCGAGGAAAACAGGGGGGACATGCGCCGGATCGGCTTCGAGGCGACCGCCAGGATCGACCGGCACGACTTCGGCGTCTCCTGGCAGGACGAACTCCCCGGCGGCGGGGTGGTCGTCAGCAACGAGATCGAGCTGGTCCTCGACGTCGAAGCGATCCCGCTCGAGGACCTCGAGCGAACCGGCGCGATCGAGTACTACCGCGAGTGAGCGGAACGGTCTGAGCGGTTAGTCGGACCGGCGGGGTGATCCTGGATCCCGTTCCGCTTCGCGTGTCGGGCCGCGCGTATTCACTGCCCACGCTAATCATTAGCTACGCTATGCATCGTGCCGCGAGCGATCGCTCAAGCCTCCGATCTCGAGCGCTTCACCGAGGCGTGGGACGCCTTCAGCGACGCGCTGCAGCGTGCGCGCTCGCGTGCCTGGCAGCAGCAGACGCCGCTGACGCCCGCGCAGTATCACCTGCTGCGCGCGCTGAGTGACGAGCCCGGGCTCGGTGTCGGGGAAATGGCGGCGGCGGCGGGATGCACGTCGCCCACCACAACACGCATGCTGGACGGGCTCGAGCGCGACGGCGTCGTGGTGCGCGAGCGATCGAGCGAGGACCGGCGCCGGCAGATCGTGTCGCTCACGGCCACGGGCAAGCGCCTGCTCGCTCAGCAGAGCCGCCGGAACCATGTGAAGAAGCAGCGCCTCTACGACCAGCTCTCGCCCAACGAGCGACGCCAGACCGAAGCCCTGCTCCACAGGCTCGCGGAGGTGATCGCCGACCTGTGAGCCCTCCAGCCGACAACGTCCGCCAGCACTACGGCATCACGCTCGCGGTATTGGCCACGAGCGCGCTCGCCTACGCCGTCTCCCAGACGATGGTCGCGCCGGCGCTGCCCGAGATCCAGCGCGCCGTCGGCGCGTCGCAGAACTCGGTCACCTGGGTGCTCACCATCTACCTGCTGACCGCGTCGATCGCCACGCCGGTGCTCGGCCGCCTCGGCGACATGTTCGGCAAGGAGAGGGTGCTGCTCTGGGTGCTGATGGGCTTCGGCGTGGGCTCGGTGGTGGCCGCTCTATCGCACTCGTTGCCGCTGCTGATCGCCGGCCGCGCGATTCAGGGCGCAGGCGGCGCCATCTTTCCGCTGGCCTTCGGAATCATCCGCGACGAGTTCCCGAAGGAGAAGGTCGCGCAGGGAATCGGGCTCATCAGCGCGACGTTCGGGATCGGCGGAGGGGCCGGCCTGGTGCTGGCCGGCGTGATCACCGACGCGCTCAACTACGAGTGGATCTTCTGGGTGGCCGCGATCGTCATCGCGCTCGCAGCCGTCATGACCCACCTCTTCGTGCCGGAGTCGCCCGTGCGCAGCGAGAGCACGAAGATTGACTGGTCGGGCGCCGGGCTGCTCTCGGTCGGCCTCGCCTCCCTGCTGCTCGGTGTGAGCCAGGCCAACGCATGGGGCTGGGGCTCGGCGCGGGTGCTCGGCCTGTTTGCGCTGGCGGCGGGAGTACTAACCGCGTGGGTGCGATTCGAGGCGCGCCATCCCGAGCCGCTCGTCGATATGCGGATGATGCGCCGCCGCGGCGTGTGGACGACGAACCTCGTTGGGCTGCTCGTCGGCTACGGCATGTTCTCGAGCTTCATCATGATCCCGCAGTTCGTGCAGACGTCGACAACCGCGGGCTACGGCTTTGGCGCATCGGTGCTCGGAGCGGGCCTGTTCATGCTGCCGTCCACGACGGTGATGCTCTTCGCCGGGCCGCTCAGTGGCTGGATGGGCACGCGGTAT
>DASZZG010000186.1:0-10123 GCA_035543355.1 Solirubrobacteraceae bacterium
CTTTACGATCAGTCAAGTCGGGCTCGTTCGGCACTGGCGGCGCGATCGCCGGCCGCGTTGGCGCGCGCGCGCCGTGCTCAATGCCACCGGCGCGGTGATGACCGGCGTCGCGGTTGTCGTGTTCGTCTCGACCAAGTTCCTCGCCGGTGCGTGGGTCGTCGTGATCGCCGTCCCGTTGCTGATGGTGCTCTTTGCGCGCGTCGAGACCTACTACGCGCAGGTCGCATCCGAGCTGCGGCTCGGGCAGACCCCGCCACCCCCTAGAGCGCGCGAAAGCATCGTTCTGGTGCCGGTCTCGACCGTCAACCTGCTGACCACCCGAGCGTTGAGCGCGGCCCTGTCGCTCGGAGATCGCGTGATCGCGCTCGATGTCGCGTGCGACGAGGAGGAACAACAGCAGATCCAGCTCCAATGGCGAGCCTGGAATCCAGGCATTGAACTCGAGGTTCTGATCAGCCCCCAGCGAGCGCTCGTGCGATCCGTCCTTCACTACCTGGAATCCTTGGATCGCGGCGACTCTGAGGTAACGGTGCTGATCGCCGAGATCGAGCCGCGAAAGAGGCGCCACGAGATCCTGCACAACCAGCGCGGCGCGCTGCTCGCCGCCGCGCTCGGAGCCCGCGCCGACGTCGTCGTTGCACGCCTCCCATTTCGACTACATGATTGAACCGAGGTTGCTCCGGTCACGGCAATCCACGCAGCTGCGATAGTGCGGCTCGTGCGACGGACGGCCGCGCTCATCGTCTCCCTCGCAGTGCTGCTGGCGGCGTGCGGAACGGGCACGATCAAGCCCCACGGCGCCGAGCAGGTGGTCGTCAACGTGGTGTCCGGGCAGACGGGCTTCCGGCCGACCGACGTGCGCTGCCCCTCAGGCGTTGAGGCGAAAGTTGGCGTCACCTTTGACTGCCACTTCACGGGGCCCGAGGGCCCCTACACCGCGCACATGCGGATTAGGAAGGTCCAGGGCGAGCGGGTGCTTTTCTCCATGCACTCGCAACCGAGCGCCGCACGCTAGACAGCCCAGTGCGGCTACGCAGCCGCCGGACAGGGTGGCACGCGTGGCGGCTCGGCGAGGCGCTCGGCGCGGCGCCGAAGCACCCGGTCATCTTCGAGTGCGTCGGGATGCCCGGCGTGATCGAGAGCATCATCGACGGCGCGCCGCTGTTCTCCCGCGTCGTCGTAGTCGGCGTGTGCGTCGGCGTCGACCAGATCACGCCCGCGATGGCCGTCAATAAGGAAATCGACCTGCGGTTCGTGGTCGGCTACACACCGCTCGAGTTCCGGGACACCCTGCGCATGCTCGCTGAAGGCGACGTCGACCCCGGCCCGGTCATCACCGGGACGGTCGGACTCGACGGCGTCGACACTGCGTTCACCGCGCTCGGCAATCCCGACGTCCACGCCAAGATCCTCATCGACCCGCGCAGCACAGCCGCGGCGCCCGCGACCCCACAGCGCCTGCCGTAGCCGCGCGCTGCGCAGATACGCTCCGACGTGGGCGAAAGGGGTACCGTGCCGAGCGTCGGCACGGCGAGTGACCTACGCGGCCCCCTGCCACGCGGCGTATCTTCGCCGGAGGCCATCGATCAGAGGAGCAAGCGCATGTCGACCATCGAGCACGGCACCACGACGGGCACTGACGACGCCGCGATCGAAGAACTGCACGAGATCGTCGGCCGCCAGCGCGCGGCGTTCCTGGCCGATCCGTTCCCCTCGCTGGAGGAACGCCAGGCGCTGCTTGTCGCGCTTGCGGGGATGGTGATGAGCCATCGCACCCAGATCGAGGAGGCGATGAGCGTCGACTTCGGCGTGCACCCCACGCTCGCCACTGACTTGATCGAGGTGCTGGGCGTGGCTGGGCGTGCGGCGTACGTCGCCGAGCAGCTCGAGACGTGGATGGCGCCCGAGCCCCGCTACTCGGACCCCGCGCTGTACGGCAGCGGCCGCGCGTTCGTGCAGCCTCAGCCAAAGGGCGTGGTGGGCAATATCAGCCCGTGGAACTTCCCCTTCGACCTGTCCGTCGGTCCGCTTGTCGAGATGCTGGCCGCGGGAAACCGCGTGGTGCTGAAGCCCTCGGAGCACACGCCGGCGTGCTCGGAGTTGCTGCGCGACATGATCCGGGCAACGTTCGACCGCGACCGCGTGGACGTTGCGGTCGGGGGCGTCGAGCTGGCAAAGGCGTTCGCCCGCGTGCGCTGGGATCACCTGCTCTACACGGGCAGCCCCGAGATCGGCCGCCAGATCGCGATGACGGCTGCCGAGCAGCTCGTGCCGGTGACGCTCGAGTTGGGCGGCAAGTGCCCGGCCATCCTCACCCACGACTCGATCGACGCCGAGTCAGTGAAACAGGTGCTCAACACCAAAGCGCTCAAGAACGGGCAGATGTGCATCTCGGTGGACTACTGCCTGGTGCCACGCGAGCGGATGGACGACTTCGCCCGCCTCGCCGTTGAGCACGTGCGCGAGAACATGCCCGGCTTCTACTCGTCGGAGAGCAACACGGGCATCATCACCGCCCGCCACCTCGAGCGGATCCAGAACCTGATCGAGGACGCCCGGTCACGCGGCTGCGACGTGCGGCCGCTCGAGCAGGGCGAGATCGACCCAAACACGCGCCAGCTGCCGATGTCGATCGTGCTCGACCCGCCCGACGACATCGCCCTCATGCAGGAGGAGATCTTCGGTCCGATACTCCCGGTGAAGGCATACGACGTACTCGACGAAGCCATCGCGTACGTCAACGCGGGCCAGCGGCCACTTGCGCTGTACGTCTTCTCGAAGGACGAGCAGGTCGCGGACGACGTGCTGCGACGCACGACGTCCGGGGGCGCGTGTGTCAACGCAGCCGCGGTGCACGGCGCTCTGCCGTCGTTGCCCTTCGGCGGGATCGGGCAGAGCGGCTCGGGCCGCCATCACGGCATCGAGGGCTTCCGCGAGTTCTCCAACCTGCGCGGGGTCTTCGTGCGCGGCGAAGGCGACCTCATCGAGGCGTTCGCGCCCCCTTACGGCGCCTCCGCGCAGGCCGTGGTGAGCGCAGCTTTCGAGCAGGCGGAGCAGTGATCTTGGACCCACCCACCGCCCGGCCCGCCGACGTAGAGCGCGCAACGGTCCGCGCAGGATCCTGCGCTGCCTAACCGACGCGCAACTCGGCGCGCCATGCCGCGCGCCCGCGTGCCGAAGCAGGCGAGTCCAGCCGGAGGCGTTCTTTGACAATTCGACTCTCCACGTCGAGCAGCCAATCACAGTAGGCAGGGCCCGACGTCGGGGCGGTAGCCTGGAGAGGATGGACGATCGGGATTCGGAGAGGCGAGAACACGAACGGCTCGCTCGCGTTTCCGAGGACCAGGCCGACGCTTACCGGGATGAAGCCGAACAGGCGGAAGGTCGCGGCGAGGGGCGACGAGCTCATCAGCAGCACCAGGCCGCCGACGCCGCGGACAGCGCCGCGTCCGATGAGCACGCTGCTGCCCAGGAGGGCGGCGACATCACCGCCGTGCTCGAGCACGGCCCGCTGGCGGGTCGGCGCATCGACGTAGACGTCGTGGAAGGCCGCCCGCCCAAGACGATCGACGTGCAGGCCGACGACGGGAGCAAGTGTCGCTACTGCCTCGCGGACTGGGTCCAGACCGGTCCGTCCGCGACATACACGTTCTTGTACCGCGTATAGCCGGTCCGCGCGAGGTGGACGAGTACCGCGAGCTAGACAGCGAACGGGTGTGTATGGTGGCGCGCATGGAGCAAGATCGGCGGGTCGACGAGAAGGTCGAGGACATGCGGTCGGACGCCGAGGAGATGCAGGAGCGCTCGGAGAAGTACGGATGGCATCGTTCCGGTTCTTGGGGCAGGTCGATCTGATCGGGCTGCGCCGCAAGGGGGGTACCTAGCCGTGATCTATGAAGCGAGCAGTCCGCGCCGTGCGGGCGCATACGAGCGCGAAGAGGCGCCGGAGTCTCAGATTCAGCCTGCCTTCTGGCGAGACACGTTGGCCGCTTACGCCGAGCCCCGCCCACTCCGAAGTCTGGGCGACGTGATGACGTCGGCGATTCCCTACCTGGCGCTCTCGGCGCTGACGTACCTGGCAATCGGGATCTCGCCACTGCTGGCGCTGGCGCTCGCGCTTCCGACCGCGGGCTTTCTGCTGCGCACCTACATCGTCTTTCACGACTGCTCGCACGGATCCTTCTTGAGCTCTCGGCGCGCCAACGCGTGGCTCGGCACGGTCTGCGGGTTGCTCGTGCTGGTCCCGTTCGTGCGCTGGCGCCACGACCACGCGGTGCATCATGCGTCAGCCGGGGATCTCGACAGGCGGGGCGTGGGCGACCTGCCGACGCTCACCGTGGCCGAGTATGACGCCCGCTCCTGGCGAGCCCGCGCCGGCTATCGCCTGTTGCGCAGCCCGCTCGTGATGTTCGGGATCGGCCCGGTCTTTGCGATGGTGGTCGGGCCGCGCCTAGTTGCGCGCAATGCGCGGCCGCGAATGCGGCGGAGCGTGATCGGCACGGACATCGCCCTGATCGCGATCATCGCGACGTTGTGCTGGCTGATCGGGTGGGGCGATTTCTTGCTCGTGTGGGCGCCGGCGGCGATGCTGGCCGGGGCGGTGGGCATCTGGCTGTTCTACGTCCAGCACCAGTTCGAGGACACCTATTGGCAGCGCTCAGACGGATGGAGCTACGCGGAGTCCGCTCTACGCGGCAGCTCCTACCTGAAGCTTCCCAAGCCACTGCAGTTCTTCACCGGCAACATCGGGCTGCACCACGTTCATCACCTGAGCGCCCGCATCCCCAACTACAACCTGCAGCGCGCCCACGACGAGAACCCGGTCTTCCATGGGGTGCCCACGCTGTCGCTGTGGGACGGACTGCGCACCGTACGGCTGAAGCTCTGGGACGAGAACAGCGGCCGACTCGTCACGTTCGCTCAAGCTCGCGCCCGTCAAGCCTGAGCCGCGTCCTCTCTCGCCTTTCTCTTGATCGCGAACGAGCAGCGCGTTGCCACCGTCAACCGCGCTAGCCGACGATCGGGAAGGGAGCGCTGGCTCGCGAGCGAGCACACGGACCTCGCGCCGCCACCGTCGCAGCAAGAGACGGCGCTAGCGCGAGCGGTCCGTCATGATTGACGGACCGATGGCCGCACCAGCCGCCAGCTATCGCATGCCGCCGGGCCCGCGGCTGCCGCGCTGGGCGCAGACGCTGCTGTTCGTCTTCGCGTCGCGCCGCTTCATCAGCGCCGCCTACCGGCGCCATGGCGACCTCGTCTCATTCAGCACCCATTTCGACAACCGCTTCGTGATGGTGTTCGGACCGGACGCGATCAAGCAGGTCTTCACCGGGCCTCCCGACGTGCTGCACGCCGGGGAGGCCAACGCGGTGCTCGGCCCTGTGCTCGGCGATCGCTCGGTGCTGCTGCTCGACGGCGTGGAGCACCTTCATCACCGGCGGCTGATGCTGCCGCCGTTCCATGGCGCCCGGATGCAGGCCTATGAGCGCGTGATGCGCGAGGCCGCCGACCGGGCGATCGACAGGTGGCCGGTCGGCCGGCCATTCCAGCTGCTGCCCGAGATGCAGGCGCTCACCCTCGAGGTGATCATGCGCGCCGTCTTCGGCATCGAGGATGGGGCGAGCGCCGACGAGCTCGAGACTGCGATCCGGGGCATGATCGAACCGTTCTCGAACCGCGCCGGGCTGCTGGTGGCGATGCTGAGTGCAGGGCGCTTCGGCGACCGCGGCGCAATGAAGCGCTTCGAGGATCGCCGGCGGCGCGTCGACGAGTTGATCTACGCGGAGATTGCCCGGCGCCGCGAGGCCGCCGATCTGGCCGAGCGCGAGGACATCCTCTCGTTGCTGCTCGAGGCCCGCGACGAAGAGGGCGAGCCGTTGACCGACCGCGAGCTGCGCGACCAGCTCGTCACGTTGCTCGTCGCCGGGCACGAGACCACCGCGACCGGCCTCGCCTGGACGTTCGAGCTGCTGCTGCGAGCCCCGGCGGTCGAGCGGCGGCTGCGCGAATCGCTCGCCGCGGGCGGCGACGACTACCTCGACGCGGTGGTCAAGGAGTCGCTGCGCATGCGCCCCGTCGTCCCCGGCGTCGGGCGCAAGTTGCAGGCGCCGTTCGAGGTGGGCGGGTACCTGCTGCCGGCGGGGACCGAGCTCAACCCGTCGATCGCGCTCATGCACCGCCGCTCCGACCTCTATCCGGAGCCCGACACCTTCCGCCCCGAGCGCTTCCTCGATCCGGACACGGCTCCGGATACCTACACGTGGATCCCGTTCGGCGGGGGGATCCGGCGCTGCCTCGGCGCGAGCTTCGCAACATTCGAAATGGGGGTCGTCGTCCGTCGCGTGCTGGAGCGCGCCCGCCTCGCAGCCGCCGACCCGCGGCCTGAGCGCGTCTACCAGCGTGGTATCACGCTCGTGCCGAAGCACGGCGCGCGCGTGGTCCAGCCGCAGGCGCCCGCCGCCGCGTCGCACTCTTCTGCACAGGCGGACGAGACGCTCAGCCGGGCCTGATGCGCATCGGGATCGGCAGCTTCGCGACCGACGGAACGCCCGACCCCGCGACCCTCGCGCGGATGTAAGGCCGTCGCGGACTGGGAGAGGCCGGCGCATCGCCAACCGGCGCTCGTTCTAGCGATCTCCCATAAACTGGGCGCAGTGCTTAGGGCCGCATCGCAGGCCGCGCCAGTTGGCGGTGGGTCAAGCGAAACAGCGAAGGAGAACCGATGCTCAGACGACTCGCTCTCACCGCTTCCGTTGTGCTCGTGGCCGGCGGCATTGCCGGCGCGGCTCCCGCGACGGCCGGCGACAACACGACGGACCTCTTCAAGGACTGCCTGACCAACGGATCGCTCACGCAGCAGTATTCGAAGGCGACGTTGGAGGCGGCCAAGCAGATGCTGACGCCGAACACGCGCCCGTACGCGGGCAACTGTCCCGCCGCGATTGATCGAGCGCTGGCCGCCGCCAACTCGGCGACCACCAAACCCAAGCGTGCGGGTCAGCGGCGCACGGGCCAGCAGCGGCGCACGGGGAAGCGCTGCACGACGAAGTCCCGCTCGAAGAAGCGCAAGAAGCGCAAGTGCTAGCGCGGACGACGTCCAGAGCAGCTTCGCGAATATCAGGTGTCCAATAGGCCCCTCTTGCGTTGCGGGGGTGCGCCGACCGGTCGTGCACGGGTGCCGAAGCTGGTCCAGGGCGGGCAAGAATGTCGTTGCGGGCGTGCTGCTTTCCGGCGGACCCGGTAGCGAGCTACGAGTCAGGGGAGAGCGCGAGGCGAGTTGTCGGAGGACTCTCGCTTCGACGAGAACCAACCCGCCAGGGACCCCACGACTCGTGCGCCGACGGGAGTTGCGCCTGCCTCGCCTGGGCTGCGCTGGTGGGGGCACCCGCCGCGCGTCTGTTAGCGTCCGTCCAGTACGGTCGGGCCTGGGCCCGGCGCCTACAGTGTCAGCGCCCGCAGTCGTTGCCCTTGAGCAAACCTCCGCGTTCGCAACACTCAACCCGTGGAGAATTTCATGCCAACTGGCACAGTGAAGTGGTTCAGCGACGACAAGGGCTTTGGCTTCATCACGCCTGACGAGTCGGGCACGGACCTGTTCGTCCATCACTCGGCGATCGCCGCTGAGGGTTATCGCTCGCTCGCCGAGGGCGCTCGCGTTAGCTATGACTCCGAGCCGGGCGACAAGGGCCCGAAGGCCGTCAACGTCCAGCCCGTCTGAGACTGCTTGACTCGCGGGCGGGCGGCAGAGTTCGCTCGTCCGCCTGCTCGCCTTGGCGCGGCCTACAGCGTCGCGAGCCGTTGGCGCGACAGTGTGGCGCCGGTGTGACCGTCCTGAGAACGACAGACTGGAGGTGATGCGTTGGAAGCCTATGCAATCGCGGCCGAGCCGATCGAGCCGATCCCTGAGACGTCATCTGCGGAGCGGGCTGTCGCCGACGTGCACGCGATCGGCGCGCCAGGGGCGGACGCCAGGTGCGTCCGCGATTCGGTTCCGCTTTGGTTTCACACGTTTGCGCTTGCGCCGGGGGTGTACACGCCGGGGGTCGCACGCGACCATGGCTATCGCCTTCGGGTGCTTGGCGCGGATCGCTTTGCGGGGCGCAGTGTGCTTGACGTCGGCGCGTTCGACGGTTTTTACAGTTTCCTCGCGGAGGTCCGCGGTGCGCGGCGTGTTGTAGCGGTCGACAATGAGCAGTACGTTGACTGGGTGCGTGCTCGCTTCGGCGTGGCGCTGGGAGGCGGCGTCGGCTTCCGCGCGATCGCCGGGCTGATCGCGTCACGGGTCGAGTACCGCTGCATGGACGCACTGGACGTGCACGAGCTCGGCGAGCGCTTCGACGTCGCGTTGTGCTTCGGGATCCTTCACCGCGTGACCGACCCGATCGCGCTGCTGCGGGCGCTCGCGGACGTGCTGGCGCCAGGCGGCGAAATTGTGCTGGAGACCTACGGCTCGCGCCTGGCCGCCGACACCCCGGCGATCGAGGTCCACGAGCCTGGCGACGTGTACGCGCGCGATGACTTCGTCTACTGGGGATTCTCCCCGGAGAGTCTGCGGCGACTCGGCCGGATCGTCGGCCTCAACGAGTTAGAGCTCGTCGACCAACGGCAGATCGACGGCCACCCGCGGATCCTCGCGGTGCTGCGAACGCCAAGCTGACCACGCCTGGGTCGCGCCGCTCAGGCCCCGCCAACGACGTAGCGGCAAGCTCGTGGTGCAGCGCCGCCGGCCGATCGGTGGTGATCG
Source organism: Solirubrobacteraceae bacterium (assembly GCA_035543355.1). GTDB lineage: Bacteria > Actinomycetota > Thermoleophilia > Solirubrobacterales > Solirubrobacteraceae > DASZZG01. The sequence goes on from DASZZG010000186.1 coordinate 8,744, forward strand.
CGTCGACGCCGAGAGCGGCGGCTCGCGCGGCCAGCGTGGCGTCATTGATCGTCCCGGTCGTGACGCTGAGGCCATCAGACCGCAGGCGCTCGACTAGCGCAGGGTGCAGGAGGAAGTGCTCGATGCACACGCCGCCGACGCCGGCAAGCGTGGCCCATCGTGCGAGCGCGGCGGGCATGTAGTCGGCCCACGCGACCAGCCGCGCCGGCAGCCCGTGGTGCGCGGTCTCCTCGCACGCGGCCGTATGGAAGGAGAGAACCTCCACACGGTCGCGGTCCGCCCGCCCTCGCGCCACCCGGCACACCGCAGCGGCGGTAGCTCGTGCCAGCTCAGGATCGCCGTGGGCTTTGACCTCGACCTGCAGCGGAAGGTCACACGGTGCGTCGTCCAGCAACTCCTCGAGGAGCATCGGCGGCTCGTTCGTCGGGGCGCCGTCGCGGTCGCGCAGGCGGGCACGCCGCAGGTCGCTCCAGACCGTCTGGTGCGCCCAGCCGCGCAACGTCGTCGTGCCGCTCAGCCACGGCTCGTGCAGCAGGACCAGCCGTCCGTCGGCGGTCAGGCAGGCGTCGGTCTCAAGGCCATCGACCGGGCCGGCGAGCGTGGCCTGCAGAGCGGCACGCGACGAGTCGGGTCCAGGCTCACCGCCGAGGCGGTGAGCATACAACGGGGGCAGCGTCGCCACAACCTCAGAATGGCTGGCAGCTCCCGCTCACATGTCGCGCCCCTGTTACCGAGCCGTTGTCGTGTCGTGAACACGACACTGAGGCCGACCGAGCCACGCGTCGAACAACCCGGAGAACCGGCTCCCGGCTCCGCGTCCCGTCACCCCGTGCCATTGCTGAGCTCCGCCGGGATGCCCCGTGGGGCCGACAGGCGAACCCTGCCACGTGCCTGCTCCCGCGTGATTCCGGCTGCCAGATCAGACGACTGCTTTCGCGTGCAAGGAGGCGTCTCCGTGGCGCCGACCAGACCCCTGCTAGGGACGAGGAGCGATCGTCTCGCTCGCGCGGGGCCGGCGCTTTCGCAATGCCCTGTGGAAGCGATCGTGATTTGGTCGGTGTCCCGGACTAGCGGACATCGTCCCGAGCAGGCGCCTGGGCCGCCGCGGTCAGCGCTCCTGCTTTTCGGCAAGAGCGGCACTGAGACGGCCCTCTGGCCGGGTGCAGGATCGTGCTGCTTTGATCGAGAAGGAGAAGCGCGGTGCGAGGCGCTGGGATACTGCTTGGGCGATGTCGCAGGAGAATGTTGAGATCGTGCGCCGTGCTTTCGAGGCGTTCCAGGCGAACGACTTCGAGGCGCTGTTCGCGATCGTGAGTCCGAGCATCGCGGTCTACCCGAACCCTGACGAACCTGGTGCGAGCTCACGCCATGAGGGCTGGG
>DASZZG010000187.1:0-1768 GCA_035543355.1 Solirubrobacteraceae bacterium
TCGCTCGGGTCGCGGTGTCGGTCGTGACGGCGCCGGAGTTCGTCGCGCTCGTGCGCCGGGTCGAGAACCGACCGGCAGTCGTCCGCCTCGGTGGGCGGACGCTGGCGATCGACGCCGCCGTTCAGGGCGCCGGCAACCTGCCGCTGCGCGGCAAGGTCAAACGCGGAGGTGTCGACTACCGCGTCGCGACGTTCCGGGTGTCCGACTTCCGCGGCGTCGAGCTGAGCGTTTCGGTGCTCTCGAAGTCCTCCGCCGCGTCCTCGGCGATCAGCACGGGCGGCCTCGCGGCCGCGGCCGCCCTGGTTGGCTTCCTGGCGCTCGCGTTCGGCTTCGCGATCGCAGTCTCGCGCTCGCTACAGGCCCAGATCGCGCGCTTCCTCGAAGCGGCCCGACGGCTTGGAGAAGGTGACTTCAGCACCGAGGTGCCGAGTCACGGTCACGATGAGTTCGCCGCGCTGGGGGAGGAGTTCAACAAGATGTCGCGTCAGTTGGCGGCTCGCCTCGAGGAGCTGCGCCGGGAGCGCGCGCGGCTCGAGGAGGCAGTTCGCCGGACGGGGGAGACGGTCGCCGCCAACCTCGACCGCGACGCGCTGCTCGAGCTGCTCGTGCAGACGGCGGTCGTCGGCGTCGGCGCGTCGGGAGGGCGCGTGAGCGCGCTTGAGGCGCAGGGCCGGCGGCTGGAGGAAGTCGCCCGCGCCGGGTCGCTCGAGGGCTTCGATGAGCTAGTGCGGAACGTCGAAGGCGCCGCGCTCGCCACGGGAGAGCCTGCCGAGCTCGATCGCGGCGACGCTCGTGCGCTGTCCTGCACGCTACGCGCGGAGGAACGGCCGGACGCGCCGGTGATCGGCGTCATCAGCGTGGTGCGCAGCGGCCGCCCCTTCACCGCAACCGAGCGAGACCTGTTCGGCTATCTCGGCCGGCAGGCCGCGATCTCGGTGGAGAACGTCGAGCTGCACGAGCTGGTGCAGCGCCAGGCCGTGACCGACGAGCTCACCGGGCTATCCAACCACCGCCGCTTCCAAGACCTCCTGGCGAACGAAGTCGAGCGCCACCGGCGCTTCAGCCAACCGCTCGGGCTGGTGATGCTCGACATCGACGACTTCAAGGCAGTCAACGACACCTACGGACATCAGCAAGGCGATCTCGTTCTGCGGGAGGTCGCGCGCGTCCTGCGGGAGATGAGCCGCGAGATCGACGAGCCGGCGCGCTACGGTGGCGAGGAGTTCGCGATCGCCCTGCCCCAGACCGATCTGGAGGGAGCCGTCATCTTCGCCGAGCGCGTCCGTGCGGGCATCTCCTCGCTGTCCGTGAAGCTGCTCGATCAAGAAGGCGAGCTCCGCGTCACGGCGAGCTTCGGCGCCGCGGCGCTGGACGGTGCGGTTGACGACAAGACCTCGCTGGTGGCCGCCGCCGATGCAGCTCTCTACCGCGCCAAGCGGAGCGGCAAGAACCGCACCGAGCGCGCCGCCCCAGACCGCTCCACGGCCAGCCCAGACGAGTAGGCTTCGCGCCATGGGTCTGCTCGAAGACGCAATCAAGGAGCACCTCGAGCTCAAGCGCTCGCGCGGCGCCGACCCGGACGAGGTGGAGCAGCAGGCGAGCGAGGCGCTGGGGCCGGTCAGGCGACCGCAGCTCGACGATGGCGACGCGGGCGAGCCGATGGAGGCGATGGAGACGGTCGCCGTGCAAGACCAGCCGCTCCCGGCGGAGGAAACGCTGCACGACGACATGCCGCTGACCGAGCTACCGCCGCCCGACGCGGCCGTGG
>DASZZG010000188.1:0-3801 GCA_035543355.1 Solirubrobacteraceae bacterium
GAATCCTAGAGTTGCCGGGCAAGCTGCTGGTGCGCGTCGACGATCCGCAGCCCGAGGCTGCCGTGTAACTAGGGCTCTTCGTCCGGATAGAAACGGAAGTGCTTGACCCACCCCGCCCCCTTGAGGACCTTGCGCCTCGAACGAGACCAAACGTAGCCGTCGCCGGCCGCTTCGCGCGCCGCTGCATCGACCACGACGGTGCCCGGCCTTGCGGCGGCCGTGAGCCGGCTTGCCAGGTTCACCGGAGCGCCGAACCAATCTCCCGTGCGCGACACCGCCGGCCCGTACGCGACACCTGTCCGCAGTTGCGGGAAGCCCGGGCCCTCCGCCTCCGCCTTGCGCATGATCTCGGCGATCGCGTCGAGCAGCGGACCGACTTCGGGTGACACCAGCAGGACCGCGTCGCCGATCGTCTTGACCAGCTGGACCGGAGCCGTCACCACGTTCGTCGCGATCGTCGTCAACCGCTCGGCGACCTCGCCAAGCTCGCCCGGCGGTAGCTCGCCGCCAAGTTTGGTGAAATCGACGAGGTCGACGAAGGCGGCGGCGATCGTCCGGGTGCCTTCGATCGTTCCGCTCTCGCGCTCGGCCTGGGTGACCGCATCTCGGCGCACGAGCTCGCGAACGTGAACGATCAGCTCGTGCCCGAGCAGCGGAGCGACCAGCGGCGCGAGCTGCTCCGCCGCCTGCTCATAGCGCAGAGCAAGCTCATGCTCGGTGTCGCCGCGCTTCAAGAACGCCCTCGCGACCAGCTCTTGGATGGCAAGCGCCAAATTGGTCATGCTCTGGCCCATCACGCGCGCCACATGGAGGACCCCGTCGCGTGGCAGGCCGGCGTCCAGCAGGGCCCGGATGATGCGCGCCTCCTCGATGTCGCCCTTGGTGAAGGCGCGCTCCCCGCGCCGTGGGTTGGGGCGGCCCATCGCGAGCAGCAACTTGCGCAGGAAGGCCGGCGTGAGGTCGGCCGCGCGCGCGACCTCGGTCAGCGTGTACGGGGTCTTGCCGCCAAGAACCAGCTCTGCGGGCAGCACCGCGAGGTGATCGTCTTTAACCGCCTCGACCAGCCGCTGCTCTGACACGCCGGCGTGGAGAAGCTCCTCGAGCAGCGCCCTCCTCGCGGCGCGCGCGTCGTCGCCGTGAACGTCGCGGTAGAGCCTCGGGTCGTCGAGGAAGTCCACGCGGGTCATTATCGGTCGTAGAGCGCGCGAAGCGCCAACACGATCGAGGTTACGCCGGCCGGGTGAGCTTCACTCTCCGCTCAGCACTGCACGGGCTTGGCGTGCTCGGGGTCGAGTGCGTTCAGGACGAGCTGCGCCACGACCGGGTCGAACACGAGGGCGATGTGCTCGGAGAGGTCGGTCGGGCAGACGTCCTGGAGCACGATGTTGGTACCGCCGTCGCGCATGATCCCGCTGGTGTAGGGCGAGACGAGCTCGTCGGTGCGGGTGACGATGTTCGTGTGGTCGATGCCTGCAACGGCTTCGCCGTCCGCGTTGAGCGCGTTGAGATAGTCCGAGCCGCGCAGTACCTCCGTGCACGCCGCGCAGTAGCTCGCGACGGTGTTGAGCACCGGGCCCGACAGACCGAGTGGCGCGAGCAGGTCGCGCAGCATCGCGAACTCGCCCACCTCGGAGCCGCGCCACAGCGGAGCCAGCGCCACGAAGCGGCGCACCTTGGCGGATCCGCCGAGCCTCATGAGGTAGTAGCGCGGCATGACGGTCCCCTCCGAGTGTCCGACGAGGTCGACCTTGCCGGCACCCGTCGCAGCGAGCACCTGGTCGACGAAGGCAGCCAGCTCGTGAGAGCTCTGCTCCATCGCAACCGTGCCCTCCGGGGGGATTGGGAACCACGCCGTCCTCGGATCGACGCCGTAGTTCAGCGTGAAGACGCAGTAGCCGGCGTCGATTAGGCGCGGCGCCATGTACGCCCACGCGTCGCTGTTCCCGCCGAGGCCTTCGAGCAGCACGAGCGGTCGGGGGTGCGCGGCGCTGGGGTGGCAGGAGAAGTTGTTCACTCCCGGCGATGAGGCGTTGGACGCCGCCCCCTGGCCGCCACGCGGCGGCGCGTTGGATTCGCTGCCGTGGCCCGCGGAAGGCGCGCATTGCGAGTGGTCGGCTTGGAGCAGATCCCTCGAACGGCTGCTGCTCGTCGGCTGATGGTCGCCAGGCGCAGACTTGGCTCCACCACCCGCTGCGCGGGCAACAACCATGACGCGCATTGCCGCGCAGCGGCCAAGCGCGCCCGCCACGACGCGCCTGGCAGTGAAAGTGAGCGGCAGCCGGACCGTCTTAGAGCCCGAACGCCGGAAGCTCAGGACACGAGGGCGGGTCAGAAGGATGCTGGCCTTCGAGCCGGAGCTGCGCGCGCGCGAGCTCAGCAGCAGGCGTCGGGAGCGCGGGCTCCAAACCGTCAGCTGGAGGCTTCCCGAGCTCTCGAGAGCGCGAAGCTCCGGTGTCGTAATCGTCAGCCGCGCGCGCGCATGCGATCCGCTGCCCGCCGCGCGCGCTTCGGTCGCCGCAGTCACGCCGATGGCGCAGCATGCCATCGCCGTCACCGCCACGATCCCGCGCTTCGCTTGCAGCATGCCTCCTCCGGCCGTCTGGGTCCAATAGTAGGGTTTGTGTCCTCGACCGTACTTCGAGTACGATACGGTTTCTCAAGCATGAATGCAACCTCCATCCTCAAGCCGCCCTCCCTGGACCGTCTCCCGAGCGGCCGCCACCGGCTCACACGGGAACAGGTCGCGGCGTCTCAGCGAACGCGACTGATGGCCGCCTTCACCGAGCTGCTCGCCGACCGCGGCTACGCCGGTGTGACGATCAGCGACCTCGCCGGAAAGGCGAACGTCTCGCGCGCCACCTTCTACGAGCACTTCGCCGACAAGCAGGCCTGCCTGTTTGCCGCCTACGACGAGTTCGCGCTCACGCTGCTCAGCGCGATGACCGCCGACGTCGACGACGACACTCCCTGGAGCGCCTTCATCGACGCCACGCTCGCCGGCTACCTCGGCGCGCTTGAGCAGAACCCCACGGGCGGACGCGCGTTCATCGTCGAGATGGACTCAGCCGGCCCGGAGGCGCGCCGGCGCCGGCGCGAAGCAGCCCGCGCCTTCGCCGCTTTGATCGCACAGCGCCACGCCACGATCCGCGCGCGCGACCCCTCGCTCGGGCCGTGGCCCGAACGCGTCTACCTCGGCCTGGCGCTCGGCGTCCGCGAACTCGTGCGAGAGGCGCTCGAAGACGATCCCGCACCGCGACTCACGCAACTGGCTTCCGACATCGTCATCTGGATCACGGCTACCGTCGAGGGCGCGACCGCCGCCCAGCGATCCGCAGCGCGGTAAGCCGCCGCCGGCGCTCCGCCTGGCGCCGCGCCCCTACGCTAAAGCCCGAATACGCTTGCGCTCTAAGCATGCGCCCGTTCAAGCTCGATCGCCCTCGCAGCAAGCAGGATCGCGAGGCTGAGCGACGGGCAGGCCGCCGCTTCGACCCGGCGCGCAGCGCCACGCGCGCCTTCGTGCGGGCTGTCGGGCGCGCGCGCGCCGAGGGACAGCCTGCGCCGAGCGGTCTGCGCCGCCGCATCCTGCTGGCGACGATCTTCCGCGCGATGCCCCGCCAGATCGACGCGCGGCGCGCGGCCGAAATCGAAGCGGTGGTGGAGTGGCGCATCCGCGACGGCGAGGGAGGCGTCGACATCTGGACGATGACGATCTCCGAAAGCCGCTGCCGGGTGCGGCGCGGCGGGGCGGAACGGCCGCGCACGCGGATCGAGCTCGGCACGGGAGATTTCTTCGCGCTGGTG
>DASZZG010000189.1:0-8745 GCA_035543355.1 Solirubrobacteraceae bacterium
TTTCCCGCGTCATCGTCGGACGGCCAGAAGATCGCCATCGCCCCGCGAAAGCCGCCGGTGCCGATCAGCGGCAAGGCGCTCACCTCGATGCGGTGCGCGGTGCCGTCGAGCGAGTGGATCGTAAAGCGCGCGTGCGCGGGCCGGTTCTCGCGCAGCGCGATCGTCAGCGGGAGCTCTTCCAGCGGCACCGGCTCGCCGTCGTGATCGAACGGGCCGAACTCCTGCCCCCACTGCTCCGGCGTCATCGCCCCGGATTCCTCGAAGCGGCGGCCGAGCATCGCGCCCGCCGCCTCGTTGAAGAAGACGAGCGTGCCCGACACGTCGACGAGGAACGCAGGCGTCGAGATGCTCGACATCAGGTTGCGAGCGAGGATCAGCTCGATCGGGCGCGCCGACACACCGCCAACTATATGACCGTCGACACCGTCACGGGCACGCGGGGCCCCGGCGCTCAGGCGCCTATCGCCCGTCCCGCCTCGTCACCGCCGTACGCAGCGTCGCTCGGGGTGGTCAGTTCACCCTCGTGCGGCTCCACGGCCTCTTCGAACTCGAGCCCGGCGTGCTCGTGCCCGGTGAGGTAGCGGTCGACGACGCGCGCACACTTGCGGCCCTCGGCGATCGCCCAGACGACGAGCGACTGCCCCATGCGCGCATCGCCCGCCGCGAAGACGCCTTCGACAGATGTCCTGTAGACGCCCGCCTTGACGTTGCCGCGGCGGTCGAGGTCGACGCCAAGCATCTCGATCAGGCCCTCGTGCTCGGGATGTGAGAAGCCGATCGCGATCAGGACGAGGTCGGCGTCGTGCGAGAACTCCGTTCCGGGGATCGGCTGAATGTCGCGCGAGGTCGTTCCGCTGACCCGCCGCCCGTGGACCTCGGTCACGTGCCCGTCCACGCCGCGAAGCTCGGTGACCTCCGTCCCCCAGCGGCGCTCGCCGCCTTCGTCGAGCGCATACGTGCTGACGGTGCGCTTGGGCGCCTCGGGCCACGGGACTCGCGGGTCGTGCCCCGACGGTGGCAGCGCCTGGTAGACGTCGAAGACGATCACGCCTGTGGCGCCCTCGCGGTGGGCGTTGGAGACGCAGTCCATCGCGGTGTCGCCGCCACCGATGACGACTACGCGCTTGCCGTCGGCGACGATCTCGGTGCCCGGCTCGGGCGCGCGTGTCGGCCGACCCTCGAGCTTTGCCACGTAGCGGTTGCGCTGGTAGAGGTAGTCCATCGCGAAGTGCACGCCGGCGAGCTCGCGGCCGGGAACCTCAAGCTCGCGGTGCACGCGCGACCCCGTCGCGATCACCAACGCGTCGTGGCGCTCGCGCAGCTCGTCCACCGGCCGGTCGCGCCCGACGTCGACGTTGCATTCGAACTGGACGCCCTCGGCTTCGAGCAGCGCCCCGCGACGGTCGATGATCCACTTCTCGAGCTTGGCGTCGGGGACACCGAAGCGCATCAATCCGCCAATCCCCTCGTCACGCTCGTAGACCGTCACGCTGTGCCCCAGCTTGTTCAGCTCCGCGGCGACCGCCATTCCCGCCGGACCCGCTCCGACAACGCCTACGCTGCGGCCGCTGCGATGCTCCGGCGGCTCGGCGACGACCCAATCCTCATCGAAGGCTCGCTTGATGATCGCGAGCTCGATCTGCTCGATCGTGACCGGCTGGTCGTTGATCGCCAGCACGCACGCCGACTCACACGGCGCCGGGCAGATCAGCCCGGTGAATTCGGGGAAGTTGTTGGTCGCATGCAGGCGGTCGATCGCCTCGCGCCAGCGGTCGTCGGAGACCAGCTCGTTCCAGTCGGGGATGAGGTTGCCGAGCGGGCAGCCGTCGTGGCAGAACGGGACGCCGCAGTCCATGCAGCGAGCGCCCTGGCGCCGCAGCTCCTCCGCCGGCTGGACGTCGAAGTACTGCTTGTAATCGCGCACGCGCGACGCCGGATCGCGCTTTTGAAAGCCGACCCGATGGATCTTCAGGAACGCGCCGAGCTCGCCCATTGACTTATGTAGTTTCGGCGGGAGTGCCGGGGGGCGAGGCGAGTGCCTGCGCCTCCTCGGCCGCGAGCTCCGCCAGCGCACGCTTGTAGTCGTGCGGCATCACCTTGACGAAGCGGGGAAGCAGCTCTTCCCATTCGGCGAGCACGCGCCGCGCGACCGACGACGCCGTGCGCAGCTCGTGCTCGGCTATCAACTCGCGCAGCTCGATCGCGTCGGCGTCGTCGATCTGCTCGAGGCCCACCAGCTCGGTGTTGCAACGACCCTCGAAGCCACCGTCCGCGTCGAGGACGTAGGCAATGCCGCCGCTCATGCCGGCGGCGAAGTTGAGCCCCGTCGGGCCGAGCACCACGACGCGCCCGCCGGTCATGTACTCACAGCAGTGATCGCCCACCCCTTCGACGACGGTGTTCACGCCGGAGTTGCGCACAGCGAAACGCTCGCCGGCGAGCCCACGGAAGAACGCGCGCCCGCTGGTCGCCCCGTAGAGCACCGTGTTGCCGACGATCACGTTGTCCTCGGCCACGAACGTCGCCTCCTCGGCCGGGCGTACCGTCAGCTGGCCGCCGGACATGCCCTTGCCGGTGTAGTCGTTGGCGTCGCCGTACAGGGTGAAGGTGATTCCGCGTGCCAGCCACGCGCCGAAGGACTGTCCCGCCGAGCCTCGGAAGACGACCTGGATCGATTCGTCCGGAAGCCCATCCGGGCCGATCTTGCGGGTGATCTCGCCCGAGAGCAGACCGCCGACGGTCCGGTTGATGTTGCGAATCGGAAAGTCGAGCAGAATCGGCTCGACCACCTCGCCGAGCTCGGCCGACTCCTTCAGCGGCTCGATCGCGGCGTCAAGCGCATCGACCATCTCGAGGTCCAGCGCATCGTGCAGCACGGGCTCCGGTCCGCGGGTCCGCCGTCGCTCCACGCCCGGGGGAATCGGGGGAACGAGCAGCAGGTTGGAGAGGTCCACGCCGCGCGCCTTCCAGTGGTCCACAGCCTCGTCGGCGCACAGCAGCTCCGGCCTTCCGATCAGCTCATCGAGTCGCGCGACTCCCAGCGACGCCATGATCGCGCGCGTCTCCTCGGCGACCAGCCAGAGGTAGTTGAGGACGTGCTCGGGCTGACCTGCGAAGCGCGCGCGCAGATCCGGGTCCTGCGAGGCGATCCCGACCGGGCAGGTATTGAGGTGGCAGACGCGCATCATGATGCAGCCGAGCGCGATCAGCGGAGCAGTCGAGAAGCCCATCTCGTCGGCGCCGAGCAGCGCCGCGATCACGACATCGCGGCCCGTTCGCATCTGGCCGTCGGTCTGGACGATGATGCGCGAGCGCAGGTCGTTTCGCACCAGCGTCTGCTGGGTCTCGGCCAAGCCGATCTCCCAGGGCACTCCGGCCGACTGGATCGACGACTGCGGCGAGGCGCCGGTGCCGCCGTCGTGGCCCGCGATCACGACGTGGTCGGCGTTGGCCTTGACGACTCCGGCCGCGACCGTGCCCACGCCGACCTCGGAGACCAGCTTGACGGACACCCGTGCGTACGGGTTGGCGCAGCGCAGGTCGTAGATCAGCTGCTTGAGATCCTCGATCGAGTAGATGTCGTGATGCGGCGGCGGTGAGATCAGCCCGACGCCGGGGGTCGAGTAGCGCAGCCCCGCGATGTAGCGATCGACCTTCCTGCCGGGCAGCTGACCGCCTTCGCCGGGCTTTGCTCCCTGGGCGATCTTGATCTGCAGCTCGTCGGCGTTGACCAAGTAGTTGATCGTCACCCCGAAGCGTCCAGACGCGACCTGCTTGATCTTCGAGCGGCGCTCGTCGTGGTAGCGCGCCTCGTCCTCGCCGCCTTCGCCGGTGTTCGACATGCCGCCGAGGCGGTTCATCGCCACGGCCAGCGTCTCGTGCGCCTCGCGCGACAGCGCGCCGAGGCTCATCCCGCCGGTCGAGAAGCGCTTGACGATCTCCTTCGCGGGCTCGACCTCATCGAGCGGGATCGGATCGACGTCCTCGCGGAAGCTGAGCAGGCCGCGGATCATGCCCGCGTGAGCGTTCTCCTCGTTGACGCGCTCGGCGAAGCGGGCGTAGGCCTCGCGGCCGTCGGCGTTGCCGTTGGAGTCGCCGTTTTCACCGCTGCGCGCAGAACGCTGCAGCAGCGCGATCGTCTCGGGATCCCACATACGGCGTTCGCCGCCGCGCCGCCAGGCGTAGAGCCCGCCGACCGGCAGCAGCTCGCGCTCGGGCGCCTCTTCCTCGAGTGGGTAGCCACGCACGTGGCGCGCGAGCGCCTCCTGCGCGACGACGCGCATGCCGATCCCGCCGATGCGCGACGTCGTCCCGGTGAAGTGGCGTTCGATCAGGGCGGGCTCGAGCCCGACCGCCTCGAAGATCTGCGCGCCGCAGTAGGACTGGATCGTCGAGATGCCCATCTTCGAGAGCGTCTTCAGCAGGCCCTTGCCGATCGCCTTGACCACCCGACGCTCGGCGTCCTGGATGTCGGCGCCGTCGAGCACGCCCTGCTCGACGAGCTCGTCGAGCGACTCGAACATCAGGTACGGGTTGATCGCTGCCGCGCCGTAACCGATCAGCGTCGCGAAATGGTGAACCTCGCGCGGCTCGCCGGACTCGATCACGAGCCCCACGCGCAGCCGAGTGCCGACGCGGACGAGGTGATGATGCACTGAGGAAACGGCGAGCAGAGACGGGATCGGGCAGCGCTGCGCACAGACGGCGCGATCGGACAGGATCAGGATGTTGGCGCCCTGCGCGATCTGCTCGTCCGCCTCGCGGCAGATGCGCGCGACCGCCCCTTCCATGCCAACGGCGCCGTCGGCCAGCGCCCAGGTGATGTCGATCGTCGCCGAACGGAATTGCTCGGGCGGGACCTGGCGCAGCTTCTCGAGTTCGTGGTTGCGCAGGATCGGCTGCGTCATCCAGAGCTGGTGCGCGTGTTCGGGAGTCTCCGCGAGCAGGTTGCCCTCGGCGCCGATCCCGGTCGAGAGGCTCATCACTATCGACTCGCGGATCGGGTCGATCGGCGGGTTCGTCACCTGCGCGAAGAGCTGCTTGAAGTAGGCGAAGAGCGGCGGCGCCTGCTCGGACAGGACGGCCAGCGCGAGGTCGTTGCCCATCGAGCCGGTCGGCTCCGCGCCGGTCCGCGCCATCGGGCCGAGCAGTACGCGCAAGTCCTCCTGTGAGTAGCCGAAGGCGAGTTGGCGCGAGCGCAGGGGCTCGGTGCGGGGCACCCGCGGAGCGCGCTCGGGCAGATCGTCGAAGTGGACCACCTGCTGCTCGTACCATTCGCGATACGGCTTGAGCCTGGCGATCTCGTGCTTGATCTCGGAGTCCTCGACGATCCGCCCGCGGTCGAGGTCGACGAGGAACAGCTTGCCTGGCTGAAGCCGTCCCTTGGCCGCGATCTCCGCCTCGTCGAGCGGCAGCGCGCCGGCCTCGGAGGCGAGCACGACGTAGCCGTTCTTGGTGAGCACCCAACGGCCGGGACGCAGCCCGTTGCGGTCGAGCGTGGCGCCGATCACGTGGCCGTCGGTGGCCGCGATCACGGCGGGCCCGTCCCACGGCTCCATCAGGCATGAGTGGTATCGGTAAAAGCCGCGGACTTCGTCGTCGAGCTCAGGGCGGCCCTCGAACGCTTCGGGCACCATCAGCATCAGCGCGTGCGGCAGCGAGCGCCCCCCGAGGTGCAGCAGCTCGAGCATGTTGTCGAACGCGGCCGAGTCCGAAGCGCCGGGCTGGATGATCGGAAGCAGCTTTTCGATGTCGTCGCCGAACAGCGGCGAGGCGAGTGCGGCCTCGCGCGCGCGCGTCCAGTTCTTGTTGCCCTGGAGCGCGTTGATCTCACCGTTGTGGGCGATCATCCGGTAGGGGTGCGCGAGCTCCCAGCTCGGGAACGTGTTCGTCGAGAAGCGCGAGTGCACGAGCGCCAGCGCCGAGGCGATGCGCTCGTCCTGCAGGTCGGGGTAGAAGAACGACAGCTGGCGCGAGATCAACATCCCCTTGTAGACGAGCGTGCGCGACGAGAAGGAGATCACCTTCAGCTCGTCGCCTGCTGCCTTCTCAGCCAATCTGCGAATGACGTACAGCTTGCGCTCGATCGCGAGCTCGTCCTCGAGCTCGTCCGCGACTGCGACGAACAGCTGCTCGATCACGGGCGCGCACGCGCGCGCGGTCGTCCCCGCCTGGCGCTCGTCGACCGGCACGCGACGCCAGCCGAGTACGCGCTGGCCCTCCTGCTCGACGGTATCGGTGACGATCCGCTTGATCTGGGCGCGGCGGTCGCGGTTCTTCGGCAGGAAGATCATCGCGACGCCGTATCGGCCCAACTCGGGCAGATCGAATGCGACGCTCGTGCGCAACAGCGCGTCGGGCAGCTGCAGCAGGATGCCGGCGCCGTCACCGGTTGTCGGGTCCGCCCCGGCAGCGCCGCGGTGCTCGAGGTTCTCGACGACCGTCAGCGCCCGCCGGACGACGTCGTGGCAGCGCTGACCATCGAGTCGCGCGACCAGCGCAACGCCGCAGGCATCGTGCTCGTTTCTGGGGTCGTACAGGCCGACGGCCTGGGCGGGCTTTGGGGTGACGTGCATATGGCTGTCCCGGGGCGGGGGGCAGAAGGGCGGGACTGCAAGCCTACCAGTGAGTGGGGCTTTCAGGCGACCGAATCAGCGCGGCGTGAGCGCGCCGCCCGGGCGCCGCTCAGTGGCCGTTGCCGCGCCTGCGCGAGCCGCTCGCCGACTTGGCGCGCGGAGCCTTCGTCTTCGCCGAGCCGCGCGCCTTGGACCGCTTCGCGCCGCCGCCGTCAGGCTTGCGCGCACGGGACTCCTCGAGACTCGCCTCGAGTGCGGCCATCAGGTCGGGCACGGCAGCCGGCGTGGACGCGGCCGGCGCCTCGGTGAGCTCTTCGCCCTGCGCCTTGCGCTCGATCAGTTCGAGCACGCGGTCGCGATACTCGTCGTGGTATCTGTCGGGGTCGAAGTCGGTGACGAGCGACTCGATCAGCTGCTCGGCCATCTTCACCTCGCGCGCCGAGGCCTGCTCGTCGCGCTTGCCTGAATCCTCGGCCGCGCCCATCTCGTCGATCGCGCCGGCGGGCACGATCTCGTCGCCGAAGAGCATCGTCGTCATCGTCAGAACGTCACCGGTCGCGCGGATCGCGGTCAGCTGCTCCTTCGAGCGAATCACGACGCGCGCGATCGCCACGCGTCCGGACTTGCCCATCGCCTCCACCAGCAGCCGGTAGGCCTTCTCGGCTCCCGGCTGCGGCGCCAGGTAGTACGGATGGTCGAAGTAGATCGGGTCGATCTGGTCGAGTGCGACGAAGTCGAGGATCCCGATCGTGCGCGTCTTGGCGGGATCGAGCGCCTCGAGTTCCTCGGAGCTGATCACGACGTGACGGTCGGGAGCCACCTCGTAGCCCTTGACGATGTTCTCGTAGGGCACCTCCTCGCCATCGGTCGCGGCGACGCGCTTCTGCTGGATGCGCGCCCCGTCGGACTCGCGCAGCTGGTGAAAGCGGACGGTCTTCTTCGAGACCGCCGAGTAGAGCTTGACGGGCACGTTGACGAGACCGAACGAGATCGCGCCGCTCCAGATAGCACGTGGCATCGCCGGATTGTTACCGGATCGGCGTGCTGAGCGCGCGGTCCGGGCGAAGAATTGCGCGCGTGACGCGGCGCGGCTGACGCAGACAGGGCCCGCGCGCGGACAGGAGGTTCTCGTGCGATGAGCGGCAACGCGCCAACTTTCAAAGGCCGCGTTGGGCCTATTCGGCCGCTCCCGGATCGTCTGCGAGCGTCCGCTGCTCGCTCCAGCTGCACAGCGCCGCTCGGCCGGGGCAGGTGGCGCAGAGCGCGCGGTGCGGACGCGCGGTCGGGGCGAAGCGCTGCGCCGCGATCCCGTCCGCACGCGCCCGCAGGACAGCTGACAGCGTCGCGTCGTCGGCGGCCCTGTAGCTGACGCAGACCGGGTCGTCGGGGCGCTCGAGAAAGCAGTGAGCCACCTCGACGTCGACGGCGCCCGCACGCAGCGCCGCGAGCGCGTACACAGTCTGCTGGAACGCGTAGTGGCGCACGACTAAGGTGGCGGGGTCGGTGCCGTCAAGCGTGTCGGTCTTGTAGTCGACGACGAGCACGGCGCCGCCGCGCTCACGCGCGAGCACGTCGAGCGCCCCGACGATCAGCGGCGACCGGGGCTGATCGGGGTCGAGCGAGAAGACGAACGGGGCTTCGCGGCGCGCGCTCGTGGCGCTCGCCAGGCGAGCGCTCAAACGGCTGTCGAAGAAGCGCTCGAGCAGCGTCAGCAGGTCGGCGGCGTCGTCACGGCCACAGACGAGGCCGTTCGCGTGCGCGAGCGTTGCGATCTCGTCGCCGGTGGGGAGCTGCGGCCGAGCGAGGTCGACTTGCTCGAGCAGCAGGTGGGCGAGGTTGCCCCGCTCCAGCGGGGAGAGGCCGCGGCGGGCCGGAGTGGTTGCCGACAGCGGTGGCTCGACATCTGCCAGACCGAGCACCCGTTGCAGGTAGAAGCGATAGCCGCAGCGGTCGTAGAGCGCAAGTGCCGAATAGGAAAGCCGGGGCACGACCGTGCCGCCGGTTGCCGCGTCCGGCGTCGCGCCCCGGGCCGGGTCGCCGAGGGTTTCCGTCGGAGGTGTCGTGGCCGGCGGTGGCAGCCGGATCGGCACGGGCATGCGCGCGGCCTCGGGCAGCAGCTCGTCGATCGTGTCGGGGTGGCAGTAGGTCCAGGCGACGCGAACGGGGCGCC
>DASZZG010000190.1:0-3113 GCA_035543355.1 Solirubrobacteraceae bacterium
GAACGACCGCCATTGTTCGCCGTGGCCGACGGCATGGGCGGTGCCCGGGCGGGCGAGGTCGCCTCGCGCACCGCAATCGAGGTGCTGGCGGCGGGAGGGCACCCGGGCAGCCCGCGGCCGGCACTGGTCGAAGCGGCGCAGGCGGCCAACCGCAAGATCCAAGCGCTGGCGCTCGACGATCCGTCGCGCGCGGGCATGGGCACCACCCTGACCGCGGCGCTGCTCGCGGCCGACAAGCTCACTGTGGTGCACGTCGGTGACAGCAGGCTCTACCGCCTCCGCAACGGGGTGCTTGAACGCCTCACCCGAGATCATTCGCTGGTCGCGGAGTTGATGCGCCGCGGCGAGCTGACGGCCGACGAAGCGCGAAATCATCCCGCGCGTTCGATGTTGCTGCGTGCGCTCGGCCCCGAGTCGCGAGTAGCCGTCGACAGCTGCACGCTCTCGGTCCAGGATGGTGATCTCTACCTGCTCTGCTCAGATGGGTTGACCACGATGATCGCGGAGGCTGAGATCGCCCGGATCCTGCTCGAGTCCGACTCGCTCGAGCTTGCCGCTCGGCGCCTGATCGACGCGGCGAACGAGCGCGGCGGCCGCGACAACGTCACGGTCGTGCTGTTCCGTTTGGGCGAGTGCGAGGAGCCGGCGCCGACGGTTCCAGAGGGTTTGGCGACGATATCCTCACCCACGCCATGACCGCGTTCACGATCGAGATCGTCGAGGGGGCCGAGTCTGGCCGCCAGGTGTCCCTCGGCGGGCCGCTTCTGATCGGTCGCGCTCCCGACGCTGGACTGGTGCTTTCAGACCCTCAGGTCTCACGCCGACACGCGCTCGTGACCCCCGATGACTTAGGGGCGAGCGTCGAGGATCTCGGCTCGGCCAACGGGACCTACATCAACCAATCCGAGCTTCACGCGCGCGCCCGGCTCGACCCGGGAGACGAGCTGCTCGTGGGGACCACCCTGATGCAGCTGCGAACCGCGCGCGAGGTTGCCGCCGAGCCATCGGCGGTGCGCCCTGTGCCCCCGGCGCTCGCGGCCCCCGCGCGCCCGCCGAGCTACTTGGGCCCAGGAGCCGCCGCACAACTGGCGGAGCCCTCGCCGCCCTCGCCGTCGCTCGATCCAGAGCTCACGGCGCTGCTCGACGTCTACACCAAGACCCGCGCCCAGACGGCGCCGCTGGCGATCTTCGTCCTCGTCGTACTCGTGCTGCTGCTCTATCTCGCGACGCGCTAGCGGAGCGCGAAATAGATCACTAGGGCGATCGCCGTCGCGACGATCACGCCAACGGTCACGGCGGTGGGCAGCCACAGGCGGGTCACCGGCCCCCGCCGGGGTCGCGGCTCGCCGGGCGATCCCGTGGCCGCGAACGCCGCCGCCGCCGCCGCCGGCTCGACCGCAGGCGGCTGTGCCGCCGCCGCCGGCTCGACCGCAAGGATCGTCACGCCGATTCGGATCAGCGCGCCGTCCGCCAGCAGCTGCGGTCCCTCGATCCGCTCGTCGCCGACCCACGTGCCGTTGAGCGAGCCGAGGTCCTCTACCTCGACGCCGCCGGCGCCCGGTCGCAGCGCGACGTGCCGGCGTGACAGCTCACGGTCGTCGATCACCACGTCGGCCTCGCCGCGTCCGATGACGAGCTCGCGCTGGATATCGAGGCGGCGCCCCGCGAGCGGACCCGTCTGTATCACTAGTACCGCCATCGCCTGCGCAGGCTATCTCCCGGCGTTCGCGGCGGCTCGCAGGAGGTTGCCATAGGCGGTGGCCGTCGGTGGGCGTGCGTCGGGCTCCTTGGCCAGCGCCAATCGGACGGCCTGAGAGAACTCGGACGTCGCGTCATCGCGCTTCTCGCAGGGGTCGGGCGGCTCATCGCCGAGCACCGCGCTGCCCACCTCGAAGATGCTCTTGCCGCCGAATGGTGGCTCCCCCGCCACGCATTCGAAGACGACACAGCCGAATGAGTAGAGATCGCTGCGAGGCGTCGCCGGCTTGCCGAGGATGCTTTCCGGCGCGATGTAGTCGAGCGTTCCCATCACCTGGCCAGGCCGTGTGAGCGTGGAGTAGCCCTGCCCCTTCGCCAGGCCGAAGTCGGTCAGGGCGGCGGAGCCAGAAGGGTCGAGGATGATGTTGGAGCTCTTGATGTCACGGTGCACGAGTCCCTTTTCATGCAGCGCGTCGAGCGCCGAGCCGACTTCGGCGGCCAGCCGCAACACGTCTTCTATCGGCAGCGGCCCCGAGCGCTCGAGGCGCTGCTCGAGTGTTTGTCCGGGCACGTAGCGCATCGCAAGGTATTGGCGACCCAACGCTTCGCCGAAATCCAGCACGCCGACGAGATGGGAGTGCTCGACCTCCGAGGCGGCGCGTGCCTCGTGCAGGAAACGACGTGAGTACTCCTTGCTCGAGGCGAATTGCTTCTTCATTACCTTCAGCGCCACGGTCTCGCCTTCAGCGGTGCTCGCACGGTAGACGTGGCCCATCCCGCCCTCGCCGAGGAGGTCCGAGATGCGGTATTGACCGAGCTTGGTGCCCGGCTCCAGGAGTCCCTCGCGCTTGTCGTGTTGCCGCATGCATCGCAAGGATTGCAGTCCCATACACTCGCGCGCGATGATCTCCGGGGGAGGGTCTCCGACGGTCGGCAAGCGGCGCCTGGTTCTCTACTACGTCCTGCTGGCCGCGGCGACGGCAGCCGTGATCACGGTCGTGCTCGGCATCGGCACGAAGGAGCATCCGCGCCCGCCCGTCGCCGGGGGCTACGACGTCGCCGCCGGCGCGGCCTGCCTCGGACCGAAGATCGACGTCCTTCAGTCGGGCCGCTTCGTCGAGCTCGACAATGCCCAGTCCACGGTCGGCGGCCAGCTCGAGCTGAAGGGTTCGCGACTGACCGGGACGGCGCGCTGCATCGGCGGCCGCCACGCTCGCTTTGCTGCGACTGCCCACGCCGCAGCGCTCACAGGGACGATCGGCGGTCAGTCGCTGAGCGCGCAGCTGCGGCGTGACGCTCCGACGCCGGGCGCGCTCAAGCCGCGAGCTCCGAGCAGCGTGGGCGGGCGCTACGACCTGGCGCCCGGTTCGGCCTGTCTCGGCGGCAAGCTCGTGCTCAAGCGTTCCCGGGGCGCG
>DASZZG010000191.1:0-4329 GCA_035543355.1 Solirubrobacteraceae bacterium
TGAGCCGCCGAGATCGAAGCGGCAGCCGGAGAAGTAGTCGCCGGCCGGGGACGCGAGGTAGGCGACCAGCGCCGCGATGTCGTTCGGCGTGGTCTCGCGCGATGCCATCACGGCCGTGATCCGAACGGCGTGGCGAGCCCACTCGATCGACAGCGTGCGCGCGAGGTTCTCGAGCGCGGCACGGCAGGACTCGGCGTGCGGCCCACCCTCCGGCGGCGGCGCCAGCAGAACGATCTTGAGCCCTCCGGCGGCAGCCGTGATCGCCTGCGAGCCCGCCCCCCGCGCGGCGATCCAGGCGCCGTCGGCGGCGGCTCGCAGGGAGTCGAGCTCGCCCGCGCCGCCCGCGGCGCCGGCGAAGCGGGCGGCGGCGTCGTCAACGAGCGTGTCGATGCGCCCCTGGCGGCGCCAGATGTCTGCCAGCGCATCGTCGATCGCCTGCTCGTCGAGCGGATCGGAGGCGTCCAGCGACTCCGTGGTCGCGCCGAGCCCGGTGCAGGCCTCCGCAACGGCCTCCCCACCACCGCCCGGGGAGCCGCCCGCGACCACGACCTGGCCGGCGAGCAGTCCGCGGCGAAACAGTGTCGTGGGATCGGGAGCCATCGTGGCGCCGCAGCCTATCCCGCTTCGTTAGGCTCGACCGGTGAGTGGCGAGGGCAGGCCCCAGTTGCCCGCAGCGGACCTGCCGCTGCCGGGTGGCCGCGACGGCGCGACGGTGCGGCTGCACCTCTTCAGCGGGGGTGAGGTGCATGCCCCGCCGATGTACTTCGCCCGCCCCGAAGGCCCGCTCGGCAGCCTCATCGGATGGGGAGGCCTACTCGCTCCGCGCTCGCGCTGGACCTGGGCGCCGGTGCCCGCGTTCGTCGTCGAGCACCCCGGCGCCGGCCCCGTGCTGATCGACACGGCGCTTCACCCGACGATGGTCGACGATCCGCGCGACAGCTTCGGCCGGCTGGGGGCCGCCTTCACCCGCACGCGCGTCGAGCCCGAGCAGGTGCTCAAGCGCCAGCTACAGCAACGCGAGATCCCGCCGGCCGAGATCGAGACGGTCGTGATGACACACCTGCACGTCGACCACGCGAGCGGGATCAGCGAATTCCCGTCCGCCACGTTCCTCGTCGACACGCGCGAATGGGCGGCCGCCTGGGGCCCGCGGCCGGCCCTGCGCGGGTATCACCGGCCGCAATTCGATCACCCGTTCAAGTGGCGCTCGTTCGATCACGAGGCCTCGTACGTCGAGCCGTTCGCCGGCTTTGCCCACACGATCGACCTCTTCGGCGACGGGTCCGTGCGGCTGCTCTCGACACCCGGGCACACGCCGGGGCATCACTCGCTGCTGCTGCGCCTCGCCGGGCGCGACGCGCTGCTGACCGTCGACGCCGCCTACCTGCGGCGCAGCGTCGATCACGAGCTGACACCGCTGATCACAGCGGACGAATCCGACTACCGCAGCTCGCTGAAGACGCTGCACGAGCTCGTTGAAAGCTCGCCCGACATGCTCGTCGTGCCGGGTCACGACGCCGAAGTCTGGCCGACGCTCGAGCCTGTCTACGAATGACCGCCGGCCCGCGCGCCGGCGCCGGCGCGCGCTCAGGACGCGACCGCGTTGCGTGGCGTGTCGGCGGCGAACGCATCGGCGGCGCTGAGATCGAAGTCGCCGTGGTCGCTGCCGAGCCCCTGGGCCACGAGCGCCGCGGCGGCGCAACCTAGGGTCGCCGCGTCGACGCGGCTTCGCCCCAGCGCGAGGCCGCGCAGTAAGCCCGCCGAGAAAGCGTCGCCGCAACCCGTGGTGTCGACCACCTCGACAGCGAAGGCGGGAACCGATTCGACGGTCTCGGCGTCGACGATCACGACGCCGCCGGCGCCGCGCGTCGCGGCGACGCAGCCGACCCCGCGCTCGATCAGCGCGCGACAGCCCGCGGTGATGTCGCTCGCGCCGGTGAAGCCCAGCACCTGCTCGTCGTTGGGCAGCAGATAGTCGAGGTGCTCGAGGGCGGGCGCGATCCACTCGAGCACCGCGGCGTGCTCGCCGGGGGCGAGGATGTCGGCCGAGGTCACGACGCCGTGCTCGCGGGCGTATCCCAGGATGCGGGCGGCCGCCTCGCCGCCCATGAACTCGGGACCGCCGAGGTGTAGATGGGTCGCCGCCGCGATCTCGTCCCACGGGGCGTCGTCGGCGCCGTAGGTCGCATTCGCGCCGACGACGTGGAATGCCGGCCGGTCGCCGTTGGGGCGTATCGGCAGCACGCTCGCGGACGTCTGCACACCCTCGCGGCGGACGAGCAGCGACGTGTCGACCTCGTAGCGCTCAAGCAGGTCGACCAGCACTTCGCCGAGCGTGTCGGCGCCGATCGCGCCCGCGCTGCGGACCGTCGCGCCGAGCTTGGAAAGCGTCACCGCGGTGCCACCCGCCGAGCCGGCTGGGGTGATCAGGATCTCGTCGACCAGTTGGCCGCCCTGGCCTTCCGGGATCGTCTCCACCGGCCGCGCGAGCACGTCGAGCACGTGGACTCCCATCGCGATCGCCTTCATCTCCGCCGTCATCGCACACCCTCCTGATCGTCCTGCGCTAGCTCCGATGGCCGCGTTTTCCCATAGCCGCGCTCGACCGCGGCGGCGATCACCGCGTTGCGCTCGGCCTCGCCCAGCAGCCGCGGCTCACCGACGGCGGCGGCGCGCCAGTACACGGTGCACGCCCATTCGAGCAGCAGCGAGAGATCGACGGCAGCCGGGACGTCGGATCCGTAGGCGACCGCCCCATGGTTGGCCATCAGCGCCGCGGTGCGCCCCTCGAGCGCTTCGAGCACCGACTCGGCGAGCTGGGGCGTGCCAAAGGTGGCGTACGGGGCGACGCGCACGGTCCCGCCCAGCAGCAGCATCTGGTAGTGAACGCAGGGCAGCTCATCGAGCACGCACGACAGCGCGGTAGCCATCGGCGCATGGTGATGAACCACCGCGCCGGCGCCGTAGCGGCGGTAGACGCCGAGGTGCAGGTCGAGCTCGGAGGTCGGCGCCAGCTCGCCTTCCACGATGCCCCCGTCGAGGCCGACCACGGCGATCTGGGAGGCCTCGAGCTCGGCGAGCAGCGCACCGGTGGGCGTGATCGCAACCAGGTCCTCGGCGCGAGCGCTGACATTGCCCGCCGTGCCCAGGACCAGCCCCTCCGCCGCCAGCCGCCGGCTGGCGGCCGCCACCTGCTCACGTTCGCGTGCAAGCTTCATCTGCGGCAGGCATGCTACGCCGCGCACGTCCGGCGCATCCCGACCCCAACGCCTGGCGGCACGCGACGGCGTCTGGCCTGAGATGATCCGCTCTGGGCCGCGCTCACCACAGAGGCGCTGCCCTGTTAGAGCGAGGAGATCGGATGACGGAGAGCCCCCAGGAAGGAGTCACGCGTCGCGACCTGATCGCCGGCGCGGCAGTGGTTGGAGCCGCGGCGGCGCTGCCGGATGCGGCCGACGCGCGCTCCCGTCACCGCAAGCGCCGCAAGCGACGCGGCCAGAAGCGCCCGCCCCACTCCACGCCGCCCGCCAAGGAAGCTACGGCCGATGTCGTCGTCGTGGGCGCCGGCTTTGCCGGGCTGACGGCGGCGCGCCAGCTGGTCAAGGCCGGGAAGTCGGTGTTCGTGCTCGAGGCGCGCGACCGCGTCGGCGGGCGTGTGCTCAACCACGATATTGGTGGCGGCGAGATCTCCGAGGCCGGAGGCACGTTCGTGGGACCGACGCAGGATCACCTGCTCGCGCTCGCCAAGGAGATGGGCGTCTCCACCTTCGACGCCTATGACAACGGCAACAACATCTACACCGATGCCAGTACCGGCAGCGTAACGTGGAGTGACACCGGGCCAACCGGGACCGCACCGCCAGATCCGGCGATCCTGCCCGATCTGACGACCGTGGTCACCCAACTCGACCAGATGTCAACGACGGTGCCCGTGGACGCGCCATGGACCGCCGCCAACGCCGCGCAGTGGGACGGGCAGACGTTCGAGACCTGGATCAACGCCAACAGCGTCATGCCCCAGTTCCGCGCGATAGTCCCGGTGGCCACGCGAGCGATCTTCGGCACCGAGCCGCGCGAACTCTCGCTGCTTTACGTCCTCTTCTACATCGCAAGCTCGGGCAACGAGACCAACCCCGGCACCTTCGAGCGCAACTTCAACGTGCGCGGCGGCGCCCAGATGTCACGCTTCGTCGGCGGATCGCAGAAGATCCCGATCACGATGGCGGCACAGCTCGGCGACCGCGTCGTGCTCTCCTCCCCGGTGCGCCGCATCGACCAGACCGGCAGCGGGGTGACCGTCACGTCCGACCGGACCGTCGTGACCGCGCG
>DASZZG010000192.1:0-1600 GCA_035543355.1 Solirubrobacteraceae bacterium
TACGTTGCCCCAACGCCGGCTCCCTGTTCGATCGCGGCGCGCAACCGGCGTGCCGCCCCGCCCGGGTCGGGCGCGTCGACGATCGCGCGTACGACCGCGATTCGCGAAGCCCCCGTGCTCAGGACGTCGGCGACGTTGGTCTCCTCGATCCCGCCGATCGCAAACGCCGGGACCAGCGCGCGCCGCACCGCGTGGCCGACGAGCTCGAGGCCGACTGCGGGGCGCCCCGGCTTGGTCGGCGTTTCATACACCGGCCCGATGCCGATGTAGTCGGCGTCTCCGGTCGCGTCGACCTGCGAGGCGGTGTGTGTGGACAACCCGATCAGGCGCCGATCGCCCACGATCGCGCGAGCCTCGCTGATCGGGCCGTCGCCGCGCCCCAGATGGACCCCGTCGGCGTCGGCGGTTACCGCCAGGTCGGGACGGTCGTTGAATATGAACAGCGCGCCGTGCTCGTCGCAGACGCGCCGGAAGATCGCTGCCACTTCGAGCAGCGCGTCGTCGGACGCGCGCTTGTCGCGCAACTGCACGATGTCGGCGCCACCCTCGAGTGCGGCGTCGAGAAAGGGCTCGGGATCCCGCCCTCCCGGCGCGCTGTCGCAGATCACATAGAGCCGCGCGCGCGCCAGCAGCTCGAGTCGGACGGGGTCGCTGCAGGTCATGGCTGCAAGTCTCGCATCAGTGGCCCGGGGGGCGCGCATCCCGCCGTACTAGTGGGCCGCCCAGAAACATTCCACCCGAAAGGGCGGACGCAGATGACCGCCATGCGGCGTCCTCGGTCGGGGCAATGGCGCTGCCATTGCACCCTCCCTGCGTCCTTGCCTGACGGCCCCTGCGCCTCGCCCTTTCCGGCGCAACGTTCCCGGACGACCCACTAGCATTGATCCGAACGGGAGCCCTGAACAAAGGGCTGAGAGGGCGGCACCGGGCCGCCGACCGTCTGAACCTGATCCGGGTCATGCCGGCGCAGGGAGGAAGTAAGGGGCACCACCAGTGGCCAGCACGCAGCGCGAATCGTTTGACGTGGCCGTCATCGGCGGTGGCGCGATCGGGCTTGCGATCGCCTGGCGCGCGGCCCAGCGCGGGCTCGACGTGTGCGTCTTCGATGGCGACCGCGCGCGCGGCGCGTGCAACGTGGCGGCGGGCATGCTCGCGCCGGTCACCGAGGCGCGGCTCGGCGAGCGGCCGCTGCTCGATCTGGGGCTGGAAAGCGCTCGTCGCTGGCCGGCCTTCGCCAAGGAGCTTGCGGCGGCGACCGGCGAGCCATTGGGCTACACCCGCTGCGGCACGCTGCTGCTCGCCCGCGACCGCGACGAGGTCGAAGCGCTCGAGCGCGAGCGAGACGTGCGGCTCGCGCTGGGACTCCAAGTGCACCGCCTGCGACCGAGTGAGGCACGTGCGCTCGTGCCGGCGCTGGCCCCGGGCGCCGTGCGGCTGGCATTGGCGATCGCCGACGACCATGCGGTGGATCCCCGCCGGCTGGGGCGGGCGCTTTCAGCGGCGGCGATCCTGGCCGGGGCGAGCCTGCGCGAGACGGACGTGAGCGAGCTGATCTGCGAGCAGGGCAGGGTCTCCGGGGTGCTGCTCGCCGATCGCCGCG
>DASZZG010000193.1:0-4385 GCA_035543355.1 Solirubrobacteraceae bacterium
CTGAAACTCGGGTCGCCGGCCGCTGACGCAACGCGGCTGGAGCCAACCGACCGAACACACCCCAGGAGGATCTCCGCATGTCCGTGCTCGACCGTAGTGCTCTCACCGAGAGTCCGCTGGCCGACCTTCACGCAATCGCCGGTGAGCTGTCCATCGACGGTTTTCGCCGGCTTCGAAAGGCCGAATTGATCGACGCGATCATCGCGCGCCAGGGCGGCGAGGAAGGGGCGCCCGACGCCACAGACGAAGCCGACGACGCCACGGCGGATATCGAGGCCTCTGACACCGAGCCGCGACGCCCCCGTCGCCGGGGTGGGCGCGGCAGAAGTCGCTCCGCCGGCGGTCGCTCGCGCACGACCCCCGCGAGCTCGGCTGCTGCGACTGACGACGCCGGCGCGCAGGCCAAGCCGCAAGATCCCGAGCCGGCCGCGGACGAGCCGGAGCGCATCGTCGAGGGCACGGTCGAGCTGCAGGGCGGCGGCTCCGGCTTCGTGCGTCTGTCACCGCCGGAGCCGTCCGATGACGACGTCTACATCTCGGCCGCCCAGGTGCGGCGGTGCGAGCTGGTTCCCGGCGATGTGGTCACGGGGCCGCTGCGTCCGGCGCGACGCTCCGAGCGCTACGCCTCGCTCGCGCGCGTCGACACGATCAACGGGGTTTCGGCCGCCAACGTCGGCGCGGCCGCCCGCTACGACGACCTTCCCTGTTCCTTCCCGGCGCAGCGGCTCGAGCTCGGCGGTGACGATCCCACCCTCGAGGCGATCGACTCGCTGATGCCGCTCGGCCTGGGCTCGCGCGTGACGATCGTCGGCGGCGCCCGCTCCGGCAAGAGCGAGACGCTGCGGCGGATCGCCGCCGCGCTCGCCGGACGCGAGGGCGTCCGGCTCCAGCTGGCGCTCGCAGGGGTGCGGCCCGAGGAGCTGGCCGAATGGACCGCCGGACCGGTTGCGCCCGCCGCAGCCGTGTCATTGGCCGCTTCCGGCGATGCGCGCTTGACCGCGCTCGAGGGCGTGGTCGAGCAGGGGCGTCGTCTCGCCGTGCGTGGCGCGGACGCTGTCGTGCTGATCGACACGCTCGACGGCCTGGCGGCTGCGGCTGCGCAGCGTCTGCTCGCGGCCGCTCGCAACCTCGTCGACGGCGGCTCGCTGACGATCGTGGCGACCGCTGCGCAGCCGCTCGGGGGAGAGACGACGGTCGTCGCGCTCGACGCGCAGCTGGCTGCGGCCGGCCGCTTCCCGGCGCTCGACATCCGCGCGAGCGGCGTGCTGCACCCCGAGTTGCTCGTCGGCGACGACGGCGCCGCGGCAATCGTGCAGGCGCGGGCTACATAGGCCCTTAGCGCGGGACGTAGGCGACCCGGTCCCAAGAGGGCTCGGGCGACAGCTCCACCGGCTCGTTGTCGCGGTCGGGCTGGATGTAGGCGAAGTTGTGCGTCGCCCCGCAGAAGGCGATCTCGAGCTCGCCTTCCTTGACTCGCTGGTCGAGCCATGCGCTGCGGAAGATCAGCCGCCGCAGCCAGTGCACCAGCGACCGCTCGGCGGGGCCGGCGAGCTCCGGCCAGCAGTCGTTGATGTGATCCCCGAGGGCCGAGGCGGGAGCAGGCACCTCGCCGTTGACCACGAGGTTCACGAGGTCCTCGGCCTCGGCCGGGTCGAGCCGTCCATCGACGAAGCCGAGCTTCAGCGCCGCCTGCTCGCAGCGTTCGGAGAAATCGCGCTCGTTGAACGTGAAGCGCAGCTCGCCGTATTCGAGCACGAAGTCGTCACCGGAGTCGTAGTTTCCGCGCGCTGTCATGGTTCCCAAGCGAATCGCGAGCGGGGTTTGGCCGGTCGCGATCCGTCGCCATCTTATGCGCGGTTCCTGCCTGCGCGTGGGCCATGCACAGCATGTTGCACGTCCACTGGCGGGCGCGTCGCGGTCGCGGGGGGCGAGTTCGACCCCTCCGCGGCCTAGAGCCAACGTGCCCGAAGACGCCCACACGATTCTCCTCGTCGAGGACGATCCAGCGACGCGGACATTTCTCGCGGACAACCTGACAGCCGACGGCTACGAGCTGCTGGTCGCCGACTGCGCTCGCGACGCCGAGCGCCTCGTCGAGGCGAAGTTCCCCGACCTCGTGGTGATCGACGTGGCGCTGCCCGATGGCTCGGGTCTCGATCTCGTCGCACGGGTGCGCGCCGCGGATGGGATCGCGTCGCGCGTCGATCCACACACGCCCCTGCTGATCATCTCCGGGCGCGCCAGCGAGCTCGACCGCGTGCGCGGGTTCGAGCGAGGTTGCGACGACTACGTCGTAAAGCCATTCTCCTATCCGGAGGTGCGGGGCCGTATCGCTGCGCTGCTGCGGCGCTCCGACTCGCGCGGCGGCCTCGGACGCCTGCGCGTTGGGGCGCTCGAAGTCGACCCGCCCTCGCGTGAGGTCCACCTGCACGGTCAGCGGATCGCGGTCTCGCAGAAGGAATTTGCGCTGCTGCGCACGCTCGCATCGCAGCCGACGCGGGTCTTCACGAAGGAGGAGCTGCTGCGCAACGTCTGGGGCTACCGCGCACTCGGGTCGACGCGCACGCTGGACTCGCATGCCTGCCGACTGCGCCAGAAGCTCGGAGCCGCCGGCGACCGCTTCGTCGTCAACGTCTGGGGAGTCGGCTATCGCCTGATAGATGGCCCGGTGACGAGCGCATGATCGAGCTGGCGCTCGCGATCGGCTGGGCGTTCGCGCTAGCGGCGCTGGCGGCGGCGGTGTGGGTGGCGTTCGAGTTGCGGCGACGCAGCGAAGCCGTCGCGTGCGCCGCGCACGAGTTGCGCCGCCCTCTGACGGCGGCGCGCCTGGGGCTCCACGGAGTCGATGACTCGGGCAGCCGATCGCGCGTGCGGGTCACCGCGATCGATGCCGAGCTGGGTCGCGCGACCGCCGCGCTGGCCGATCTCGAAGCGGCGCGCAACGGTCTGCGAGCCCCCGACCGGCGCGATCAGATAGTCGTAGGCGAGCTGCTCGAGGAGGCGGCCGATTCGTGGCGTCCGCTGGCGCGCCTCCTGGGATCGGACCTGAGGCTGGAGCCGCCGCCGGCGCAGGCGGTCGTGCACGGGGACCGCGCGCGTCTCATGCAGGCGTGCGGCAACCTCGTCGCCAACGCGCTCGAGCACGGGGCCGGAACCGTTCGGCTGCGCGGTCAGCTGACTTCGCGACGGGTTCGCATCGAGGTGCTCGACGCCGGCCCGGGCCTGGGCGCGCCGGTCGCGGAATTGGCCGCCCGCGCTCGGGGACGGCGCCGTAGCAACGGCCGCGGGCTGGCGATCACTTCAGAGATCGCCAGGCGTCACGGTGGGCGGCTCGTGGCAGCTCACGGCGCCACGGCCGGTGTCGCCGGCGTCGTGCTGGACCTCCCCGCTGTGCCTGGGCCGACCCAGGGGCGATGAGTCGCCGACGGCGTGCCGCCCTGCTTCTTGGGCTTGCGCTTCTGCTCGGCGGCCTCGCAGCCTCCGACGTGGCGCGCCGCGAGGCCGCGGTCCGGCGCCAGGTCGGTCCCGCGGTGGGCTTCGTGGTCGCGCGTAACGACCTGCCGGCGGGCACGCGGCTCACGCCGGCCCGCCTCGCTGTAAGACGAGTGCCGGCTCGCTTTGCGCCGGTTGGCGCGTCCGGTTCGCCGCAGGAGCTCGTGGGCCAGCGGCTGGCGGTGCCGCTGCGGTCAGGATCGTTCGTGTCGGTGGACGACCTCGATCACGGCGCCAAGGGCGCCGGCGCGGGTGGAGCCGCCGTCGCCGCCGTGGCGCGTGGACAGCGAGCAGCCGATCTGATCGCGATCGGCGCGGTCTCCCAGATCCAACCGGGTTCCCGCGTGGACGTGCTCGTCACGCGCGACCGCGTCCGCGGGAAACAGGGCCGGACCACGCTTGCGCTCGAGAACGCCGAGGTTCTGACCGCGGGGCCGGCGGCCCCCCCGAACGGCGCGCGCAGCCAGGAAAGCGCTCCGCGCGTCGCGCTGTCATTGCGCGTCACGCTGCGACAAGCCGTCTACCTCGCCGCCGCGCAGTCGTTTGCGCGTGAGCTTCGCGTCCTGCCGCGCGCCGCCGGCGACGATCGCCGTGGCGCCGTCGGGCTCACGGTCGGCTCGGATCTGAAGTGACGTCGCGAAGGGATCAGCGGCGATTTGTCGCAAACTGCGGCTTCGACACTCTCGTGGGGATCGTCTGACCGCCGGACGGCTGGATACCGTGGCCGAAGCTCCGTGCAAGTTCAAGTTGCGACGCCAACACTGACGCTTGTTCGTCCACGTCCGACCGCGCTGGTCGCGCTGGCCTGCGTGCTCGGCATCGTCGCCGCCGTCGACATGAGCCTCGTCTCAGTGCTCGCGGCGCGCCGCGGACACACCGGGTTAGCGCCGGCC
>DASZZG010000194.1:0-2644 GCA_035543355.1 Solirubrobacteraceae bacterium
ACATCGTCGGTCCGCTGGTGGGCGCGACGATCGCCGCGTTCGGCTACCGCGCGCTCGTGATCACGCCGCAGGGCCAGGAGACGCAGCGGCCGGTAGACGCGCTCGAGTAAACGCGACCACCGCACGGAGCGCGGCATCTAGACTGCGCTTCGTGCGCCGGCGCGTCACCTTTTCCCGCAACCTCACGCTGTCGCTGTCGCGAACCTGCCGCTGCTACTGCAAGTACTGCGCGTTCGCGACACACAAGGCGCACCTCTACGCGCCGGACGAGGTCGAGCAGATGCTCGACGGCGCGTCCAAGCGCCGCGTGAAGGAGCTGCTCGTGCTGACGGGTGAGCATCCGGAGGTCCACCCGGAGGTCCGTGCCCGGCTCGCTTCCTACGGCCATCGGGACTTCACCTCCTACGTGGTCTGGGTGTGCGAGCGCGCGCTCGAGCGCGGCCTGCTCCCGCACACCAACCTCGGCGTGCTTGAGCGCGACGAGCTGGCTCGGCTGCGCGAAGTCACCGCATCGCAGGGGCTGATGCTCGAGTCGATCTCTGAGCGCTTGATGGACACGGTCCATGCCGGCTCGCCGACGAAGCACCCGCAGCGCAGGCTGGCGTGCATCCGGACCGCCGGCGAGCTGCGGATTCCGTTCACGACCGGGATCCTCGTCGGCATAGGCGAGAGCGAGGCCGAGCGCTTCGCCTCGCTCGAGGCGCTCGCGGCCGTGCACGCCGAGTTTGGCCACCTGCAGGAGGTGATCCTGCAGAACTTCGTTCCCCACCACAGCTACTACGGGCGCGAGCCGGCCGAGATCGCCTCGGCCGCGGCCGAGCGCTACTGGCGCACCGGCATCGGCGACGCGCCCAGCGTCGAGCTGCCCGCCTGGGCGCAGCCGGTCTCGGTCGATGAGATCAAGCGCCTGATCGCCGAGTGCGAACGGCTGATGCCCGACGTCGGCATCCAGATCCCGCCCAATCTCGCCGACTGGTGGCCCGAGCTGGTACACGCCGGGGCGACCGACCTAGGCGGCCTGTCGGCGAACGGCGACCACATCTCGCCCGAGCACCCGTTCCCCTCTCCGCATCAGGTGCGCAAGCGCCTGGCGCCCGAAGGCGTCGCGCTGACCGAGCGCCTCTGCGTGTACCCCCAGTTCATCGATCCCGAATGGGTGGCGCAGGGGGTGCTCGACACGATCAAGCGCGACTACTGGTCGTTCATCCCGCGGCGCGGCTCGGGCCGCCGCGAAGGCCCGCCGATCCGCTCGGACCTGGTCGCGGGCGCGATCGCGGGCGGGCGCGCAGGCCGCCCGCTGTCGCCGGACGAGCTGACGGCGCTGTTCGCCGAGACCCGGCCGGAGGCGATCGAGGAGACGCGCGCGGCGGCCGACGAGCTGCGCGCCGAGCTGGCCGGCGACACGGTGACGTTCGTCGTCAACCGCAACATCAACGTCTCCAACATCTGCATCGTCGGTTGCGCGTTCTGCGGTTTCGGCCAGGGCAAGCGCTCGCCCGACGCCTACGAGCACTCGGCCGAGCAGTTCGTCAGCCGGATCGAGGACGCGGTCGAGTTCGGCGCCACCGAGATCTGCATGCAGTCGGGCATCCACCCCGATTGGGGGCTCGAGGACTACGAGGGTTGGCTGCGCCTCGCCAAGAGCACGGCCCCGCAGCTTCACCTGCATGCCTACTCGCCGATGGAGGTCGATCACATGTGCACCGTTTCGGGGCTCGAGCCCCGAGCGGTCTTCGAGCGACTGCGCGACGCGGGGCTCGACTCCACCCCGGGAACGGCCGCCGAGGTGCTGCACGACGGTGTGCGCGAGCGCATCTCTCCGAACAAGCTTCCGGCCGGCCGCTGGGTTGAGATCATCGAGGCGTGCCATTCCAGCGGCGTGCGCTCGACGGTGACCGTGATGTTCGGCCACATCGAGGAGCCATGGGAGCTGGCCGAGCACATGCGCGTGGTGCGGGAGCTGCAAGAGCGCACGGGCGGCTTCACCGAGTTCGTGCCGCTGTCGTTCATCCCGTTCCACACGCTGCTCGGACGCACGCACGGCGTCGAGGAGATCTCGCGCGAAGAGAATCTCAAGCACACGGCGGCATTTCGCCTCGCGCTGGGCGCCACGATCCCCAACCTCCAGGCGTCGTGGGTGAAGATGGGGCTCGATGCCGCGAGCGAGGCCCTGCGGTGGGGGGTCAACGATCTCGGCGGCACGCTGATGGAGGAATCGATCTCGCGCATGGCGGGCTCGTATCACGGCGTGATGCTGACGCCGGACGAGCTCGTCGCGGCGGCTCACCGCGCCGGCCGGCCGGCGGCCGAGCGGACCACGCTTTACGACGTCCGCCGCCGGTACGAATTGGTTCCCGCATAGAGTTCGCCGAAACCGCGACGGGAGGCCAGCCGGTGCCGTACACGCGCAAGACGTTCGACGAGATGGAGACGAAGTTCGGCGGCGCGATGAAGATGCTGCGCGCCGAGATGGGGATATCTTCGTTTGGCGTACAGGTGATCGAGCTACCGCCCTCGCTGGAAGGACCCGAGCACGACGAGTCGCAGACCGGCCAGGAGGAGCTCTATGTCGGCCTCGCCGGCGGGGGCTGGCTGGAGGTGGAAGGCGAGCGGGTGGAGCTGGCCCCGCGCGTCGCGATCTCAG
>DASZZG010000195.1:0-2729 GCA_035543355.1 Solirubrobacteraceae bacterium
AGTACGGCCGCTATCGCCACGGCGAGGCGGTGGGCCTGGGGCTGCTCGCGGCGCTGCGCCTGTCTGGACTGCCCGAGCTGCGCGACGCGGTAGCGCGCCTGTTGGTCGCGCGGGGCCTGCCGACGAAGCTCGACGACGGGATCGACCCCGAGCAGGTGATCGTCTGCGCACAGCGCGACAAGAAGCGCGCAGGCGGGCCCGGGACCGACGGCGCTCGCGCTGTCGGTTACGTCTTGCTCGATGCGCCCGGGAAGCCGCGCATCGGCTGCACGATCGCCGCCGACGAGCTGCGGGCCGCCGTGACAGAGTTGCTTGCATGACCGATTCGGCGAGCACTTCCGACCGCACCCCGGGGAGCGGCGGCCGGCGCCAGCGGGTGGCGGTGATGCACGGCGTGAACCTCGACATGCTCGGGCGTCGCGATCCGGCTCACTACGGCAGGCTCGACTTCACCGAGGTGGAACTGAAGATCGCGGAGTTCGGCAGCGAGCTTGGGCTCGACCTGCGTTTCTTTCAGACCAACTACGAGGGCGACTACGTCGAAGAGCTGCACAAGGCGCCCGACATCGCGGACGCACTGCTGCTCAATCCCGGCGCTTGGACGCACTATGCGTGGGCGATCCACGACGCGCTCGAGGTAGCCGGGCTGCCCGCCGTGGAGGTCCATCTCTCCGACGTCGCCAAGCGCGAGCCGTGGCGGCGCCAGTCGGTGATCGCAGACCTCTGCGTGGCGACGTTCGCGGGCAAGGGCGTCGAGGGTTATCGCGACGGGCTGCAGCGGCTGGCGCAAGAGCTGACGGCGTGAGCAAGGCGCGGCTGGCGCGCGTCGTCGAGGCGATTGCCGCGGCGGATCTGGCTTACCTGTTGGTTACCGGGCTGCTCAATCTGCGCTACCTCACCGGCTTCACTGGCACCAGCGGACTTGCCCTGATCGGGGCAGACGAACGTCATTTCGTCACCGACTTCCGCTACGTCGAGCAGGCGGCCGAGCAGGTTGGCGACGGGTGGCAGCACCACGTTGCTTCGGAGGAGCTGCTCGACGTCGTACCTGGGCTGGTCGATCGCGGCAGGGACTGCCGGCTGGGCTTCGACGACGCTCAGGTCAGTGTCAAGACGCACGCCCGGTTGCGCGAGCTGCTGGGCGAAGACGGTCCCGAGCTGGTTCGCGCCGGGGGGCTGTTAGAGGCCGAGCGCGCCGTCAAGGACGCGGGTGAGCGCGAGCGCATCGCCGCCGCCGCAGCGCTCGGCGACGAGGCCTTTGCGGCGATACTCGAACAGGGGCTGGTGGGATGCAGCGAGCGGCAACTCGCGTGGGCGCTCGAAGACGAGCTGCGCAAGCGTGGCGCCCAGCCGGCATTCGACACGATAGTCGCGGCGGGCGCGCACGGCGCGCTGCCGCACGCCGAGCCGCGCGACGTCGAGATTCCCCCGCAGACGCTCGTGATCATCGACTGGGGGGCGCTGCTGGATGGCTACTGCTCGGACTGTACGCGGACGCTCGCGACGGGGAGGGTCGACAGCGAGCAGCAAGAGGTCTACGAGCTCGTTCGAGCGGCGCAGCAGGCTGCGTCGGATGCGATCGCAGCAGGCCGCGGGGGACGCGAGCTCGACGGCGTCGCGCGCGAGCGGATCGAGGGCGCCGGTCACGGGGAACACTTCGGCCACGGCCTGGGACACGGCGTAGGGCTGGAGATCCACGAGGCGCCGCGCCTGTCGAAGCGCAGCGAGGACACGCTGGTGGCCGGCAACGTGGTGACGGTCGAGCCCGGCGTGTATCTCCCGGGGCGTTTCGGCGTGCGAATCGAGGACCTCGTGGTAGTCACCACGAACGGGAGCGACGTTCTCAGCCAGACGCCGAAGGACCTGACAACCGTCGGGTGAGCCGTCGGACGCGCGTTACTCGTTGCGCGGCGCTGACTGGAACACGATTCGCTTGACGTCCGAGGCCGATCCACCGCCGAGACGCAGGGCGGTCTGGAACCCTTCGGCTCCAAGCTCGCCGGCGTCCAGTCTGCGGCGCAGCTCGTTGAGGTCGGCGCGGTCCTCATCGGCAACCTGATCTCGGCTCGTCTCGATCAGGATCAAGTGACGCGGGCGCTTGATTGCGGCGGCCATGCGCACGAAGCGCTCGCGCTCGTCGGTTTCCAAGCTGTCGGCTGCCACGACGACGGTCTCGTTGGCGCCGAGCCGCTTGTTCACAGCGGCATCGAGCAGCTCGGCCGCGCGCGCCTCCACCTCGGCGTGGTCAACCTTTCCCGCCAGCAGGCCACGCACCTTGTCGAGCGAAAGCAACGATGCCCGGTCCTCGATCAGGCGCTCGACGAAGCGGTCGCGCTCGGCGGACGACGCGGACACGATCAGCACAAGGCTGCCGGGCGAGTAGCGCAGGCGGTCGGCCGGGGCGAGCACGCGGCATCTGGCCGCGAGATTGGCGGGGCGGGCGGGGGCGCCGTTGGGGCGTGGGCGATCCGAGGACCAGCCCCCGCGCTCGTCGTCGGCGATCTTGACGCTGCGCGTCGGTGGAGTCGTGGGCATACCCCCATCATGCCTTACGGCTCGTCCCGCCAGGTTGGCGGGGTCGCCCGCTACGTCGGGAGCCCGTGTTTTCCCGTGCCAAATCCGCCACGAAGCCGACACAGACCGCGAGCCTTACGCGCGTTTTTGGCCGTCAACCTTGGGTCGTGGATGTCGAACTGTCACGAGACCGGGTCATAGAGGGTCCAGTTGAC
>DASZZG010000196.1:0-4298 GCA_035543355.1 Solirubrobacteraceae bacterium
CCTGTTCGCGGTCAACTTCCGCCTGTTCGACAAGGGCTCCCAGCTCCGCGCCTGACCACCGGCCGTCAGCCGCCGGCCGTCGGCGCGGCGTCGCCACTGACGGGGACGCGCGTGAGCGTCTCGTGCACCTTGTGGCCACTGACGAACTCGTAGAACGCGTAGAGGCGCGGCCACAGCAGCGCCGGCCGGAAGATCAACGGCTCGAGCAGCGCGAGCAGGCTGAGTCGTGCGACGTCGGCCCGCCCGTAGGTGTCGAAGAAGACGGCGTCGAGGAGCACGCCCGCAAGCCGCACCGCGGCGCTCGTGCCGACCGAGAAGACGAGGAAGGCCAGCAGGAACTTCACGCTGAGCAGGCCGGTGATCGCCAGGAACGCGACGAGCAGGTAGGAGAACGCCTCTACCACGGGGCCCAGCCCTTCGTAGAGGAGCAGGTAAGGCATCGTCAGCATCCCCACGACTCCGTAGCGCGGATTGAAGATCATCCCGCGGTACTTCCAGAGCACCTCGAGCACGATCCGCTGCCAGCGCTTGCGCTGCGTGCGCAGGTCGCGCCAGCTGCCCGGGACCTGCGTCCAGATCGTTGCGCCGGGCACGACGACGATCTCGTAGGGGATCCGCCCGCGCAGGAAGTGCTGGTGCGCACGGAGCGTCAGGTCGATGTCCTCGTGCGTGACGTCGGTCGCGAAGCCGTCGAGCGCGATGACGGTCTCGCGCCGCCAGACGCCGAAGCCGCCGCTGACGACCGGCACGGCGTTGAGACGGCTCCATGCCAACCGATGCATCAGGAACGCGCTCATGTACTCGATGACCTGGAAGCGGGAGACGATCGAGCTGGGCAGCCGCGACTCGACGATCCGCCCGTCCGAGACCCGCAGCCCATTGCTCGGTCGCAGCTGGCCACCGATACCGACCACGCGCCGCGGGTCGAAGTCGACGGCGCGGAGCACCTCGACGAGGGTGTCGGGCTCAAACAGGCAGTCGGCGTCGGTGTTCAGGACGTAGGGGTGGCTCGCGATGTTCAATCCCGCGTTGCAGGCATCCGCCTTGCCGCCATTCACCTTGTCGACGACCCAGAGGTCCGGGTGGGTGCGCGAGCGGTAGACGTTTCGAACGCGCTGCGTCGGTACCGGTTGCGGGTAGAACACGTCGCGGATCTCGAGCTCGAAGCTCTGCCGCAGCAGCTCCAGCGTCCCGTCGGTCGAGCCGTCGTTGACGACGAGGACCTCGAACCGCGGGTGATGCGAGGCGAGCACCGACAGGACCGTGTCGCGGATCACCGCCTGCTCGTTGTACGCGGGCACGATCACGCTCAACGCCGGCGTCGCATCGGAGCCCGCCAGCCGCGCGAAATCGGTGTAGTAGGCCTGCCGGCGCCGCCTGCGGTTCTCGCCCAGCGAGAGCCAGATGAACCAGATCGCGCCGACGTTGAGGACCAGGAAGTAGCTGAGCAGGACCGCGTAGGCGACCTGGACGAATCCGCTCATGCGGCAGGAGCCACGGCCGCGGGAGCCACGGCCGCGGGAGCCAGGGTTGCGGTAGCCACGGCTGCTGCCGGGGCGTCGTCGCGATCGTCGACCCGTTCGCCGACCTCACCGAGCAGCTCGATCAGCCGCTTGCGGATCAGGAGGTCGGTGGAGTCCACGCCGGCCCTGATGGTGGCGCGCCCCTCCGCGCCGGCGAGCCGCCGCAGGAAGTCGCGGGCGTCGGCCAGGTCCGCCGGGCGCCCGTGCAGCGCGGCGATCTGGGACGCCGCGTAGCCGACCTCGATCAAGACCTCGGCGGCCTTGTTGCGGGCGAAGCGGTCTTCGTCGTCGAGCAGGGGACGCAGCGACACGATCGACGCCGCGCCGAGCAGCTTGAGGGAGATGGTCGCCTTCTGGCGGACCCACCAGACCCGGTCGCGCAGGAGCGGCGCCAGGTCGGCGGCGAGACCCGCCGGCCCCGCGGCGTCGCCGATCGCCTTCGCCGCGTTGGCCCGCACCCGCCAGTCGGCGTCGGCCAGCAGGCTTCGCAGCAACCCGTCGTCGTGGAAGGCGGCATCCGCCTCGGCCGCGCTGGCGCGAACCTCGGGCTCGCTGTCGCTCGCCAGGCGACGCAGCCACGCTCCGGCCGCGGGCATCCGGCTGCGCCCGAGGAGGTAGGCGACCCAGCTACGCACATCAGGGTCGCGGTTGTGGGCGGCGGCGGCCACGAGCGTCTCCGAGTCCGCGTACCGCGCGCCCTCGAGCAGCGTCGCGATGACCGGCCGCGAAGGCCAGCCGGCGCAGAGCGCCTCGACCAGGCAGCTGCACGCCTGCGCTGAGTCGTATTCGGCCAGCGACTGGCCGGCGACGAAGGCGAGGTCGGGATCAGGCCCGCGCAGCGCCGCGTGGAGCGCCGGGAGCGAGCGCTCGTCGGCGAGCCAGCCGAGCGTTCGCAGCGCCGCGGCGCGCCCCCACTTGGTCCTCGAACGCGCGAGGCTCCGCTCCACGGCCGCAGACGCACCGACCTCGTCCAGCGTCGCACGCAGGATCGCCCGCTCCGGTTCCGAGAGACCGCGACTGACGGCGCTGACCTCGGGCAGCCGGTCCAGCAGCGACTCCACGGTCTGACGCCGATCGCCCTCGCCCGCGACCAGAGCCTCGCGGATCGTCAGCGCCAGCGTCTCGAGCTCCTGGCCGGAGGCTCTCGCGCGGCGTCGCCGACGAGTCATCGCGCCGATCGTCAGCAGCAGCAGGCAGACGCAGGCGAGCAGCGCGGCCGGCGCCAGCCACCAGAGCCGCTCGAAGGCCTGCTCCCTGACGCCCGCGAGCGCCACGGCGCCACCGACGAGTCCCACGTAGGGCAGGACGATCAGAGGTGCCCACCAGCGATCGCGCTGGCGGCGGCCCGCCAAGTCGAGCGCGCGTGGCGCGGCGCCCAGTTCGCTCGGCAGTCCCATCTACGCCGTCGCGCGGGCCGGGGTCAGCCGGCCCGTCCCGCGAGCCTTGAGCGTCACCACTGGCACCGGGGCGGCGGCGCGGCCGCGGGTTGCCACGACCTCGTCGATCACCTCGTCGAGCGAGCGAAGCGCGGTCCAACCGGTCTCGGCGCGCAGCGTCGAGGTGTCGGGGTTCCTGCGGCCGAGCTCTTCATATCCGGGACCGTAGGCCTCCACGTATGGCACGTACGTGATCCCCGATCGCGATGCGGTCCGCGCGATCACCCGGCGCGCAAGGTCGTCGACTCGGATCGAGCTGGACGCGCCGACGTTGTAGATCGCCCCCGCCCGGAGTGTGGCGCGCAGCAGGCCGTCGACGGCGCTGACGGCGTCGTGGACGCTGGTGAAACAGCGCGACTGGCTGCCGTCGCCGTGAACCGTGAGCGGCTCGCCGGCGAGCGCCTGGTCGACGAACCGCGTCAGGACCATTCCGTAGGCCCCGTTCTGTCGCGCCCCGACGATGTTGAAGAAGCGCACGGCGGCCATCTGGGCGCCGGCGTCCTGGACGTAGGCGTTGACCAGCGACTCGCCGAACTGCTTGGCGATCGCGTAGCTCCAGCGCGAACGCGACGGCGCCCCGATGGTGCAGTCGGCGTCCTCGCGCAGGTCCGGCGCGCTCTGCTTGCCGTAGACCTCGGAGCTCGACGCGAACAGCAGCGGGACGCCGTGCCCGTGTGCGGTAGCCATGACGATGTCCGCTCCACGCACGTTGGAAAGGAGGGTCGAGAGCGGCCGGTCGACGATGTGGGTGACCCCGAGGGCGGCGGCCAGGTGCACGCAGAAGTCGGCTTCGCTCATGCAGCGCTCGACGAGGTCGCGGTCGAGGACGCTGCCCTCGACGAGCTCGGCGCGACCGGAGGCCAGGGCGCCCGCGAGGTTCGCCGGGCTGCCGCCCTTGAGATCGTCGAGCGCGATGACCCGCTGGCCGCGCGCCACCAGCCGGTCGGCGAGATGCGACCCGATGAAGCCCGCGCCGCCGGTGACCAGGTAGGTCAGGCTCGAGCCGGTGGCCCTCTTCGACGACCGGCGACCACTGGCGCCGCGAGGGGCATGGCGCCGCTCGGGCGTGGGTGAGCCGGTAGGCCCGATCGTGCGGGTGACCTCCATGTCGGTGACCTTCCTGAGCATGTCGCCAGCGGCGACGTCCGGCTGCTCTGTGGGGAACCGCTCTTCCGTCGCTGGGACGAAACTGTCCGTGAGGTAGCCGTTCGGAGGTGTGGCCGACGGCCTTCGCGAAGTCACTTCGCAGAAGCGGTGAAATGGCCTACACATTCAGTCTACTCCTTTTTTTGCACACACGTCAGTCCAGGACTTGGCGTGAAGGGTGGCCCCGTGAGCG
>DASZZG010000197.1:0-6648 GCA_035543355.1 Solirubrobacteraceae bacterium
CAAGCAGACGTTCAACGGACATCGCGCGAGGTCGCGCCTTCACGGCACGTCTGTTGACAGCGTCCCCCCACGCCGAGAGCGAAAAGCCGAAATGCGCAGCGCACTGCCGGACGCTGTTTCCTTCGTCGTAGAAGGTCTGGACGGCCTTCCAGTCGTACCGTTTGTGCGGTTTGGCCGGGTACCCGAGCGAACGCATGTGGTAGCTCACGGTGGACGGAGAGATCTGCATGCGCTTGGCGATCTGCTCTTGGCAGACTCCACCCTCGTACAGCTCACGGATTTCCTCGCGCCTCGACACGAACATATGTTCCCATGCGGGGCGGACGGATGCGCCACTCCGAACGGCTATCCTGGGGCGTCCTTGCGGGGTCGGATAATGGCAATCCACCGGTTTCTGGTACCGGCTATCCAGGTTCGAGTCCTGGCCCCGCAGTGACTCGCGCCGCGCTGGTTGTCGCGCTCGCGGCGCTCACAACAGCAGCGGCCAGACCCGCGCCACGAGCACGAACGCGCTGAACGCCAGCGCCGCAAACCTGAGCCTGTTGCCCGGCGCGATCGCCGCCAGCGGGAGCAGCCAGACCGGGTACCACGGCAGCAGCCACGCTGTCGACAGCAGCAGCGCCAACATCGCCCAACCAGCCATCTCGATCCAATCGGCACCGCGCCACGTGCGCCACAGCGTCCACGCGAACGCCACCAGGAAGGCGGCCACGAACAGCGCCCTCAGCCAGCCCGGCGCCCCCCCTTCGCCAATCCAATGTCCCACTCGCACCGGCAGCGAGTAATGCGACTCGAGGTGCTGCTGCGAGCCGATTTGACTGGCGATCTTGACCACTTCGCCGCCGAAGGCGGCCGCCGCGAGCGCCACGACCGCGACCACCGCAACCAGTCCGCCCGCGAGCGCGCGCGACCGCGAACGCGCCCCCAGCACCAGAAAGGGAACGAGCACCGCCGTCGACGCCTTCATCGCCACGGCCGCGACACCCGCGGCGCCGCCCGCAGCCTCACGACCGCTGACGACCAACCACACTCCGGCGATCGCCACCAACATCATCAACAGGTCGTTGTGCGCCCCCGCCACGCCGTAGGCGAGCAGCAGCGGATTGAGCCCGACCAGCAGGATCGCCGGCACGGGAGGGCGGTCCAGCCGCTCGCAGATGCGCCACACGAACACCAGACCGCCGAGGCTTGAAAGCGCCGCGACCGACTTGAGGATCCACAGACCGGCGGGAACGCTCAACCCGGACAGGGGATACGTCAGCACGGTGAAGATCGGGCCGTACGGACTGCCCGCATTGCGAAACAGGACGAACGGGTGAACCGGGTCGTTCGGCAGGAACAGCGCACCATGCGTATACGGGTTGATGCCTCCAGTCCCGAGGCGGCCGTAGTCGAGATAACTGAAGACGTCAGCCGAGTACAGCGGCGGCGCGACCAGGAAAACCGCGTGCGCAGCCAACACCGCCGCAATCGCCCAGCGCACTGAAACGGCGTCGGCGCAGGCCACCGCGACCGCGTAGCAAGCGAGCATCCCCAACAGCAGCTCCCCAGCGCCCGCCGTCGAGACGACGACATGCAGCCCCGACAGGGGGCCCAGCAGCCAGCCGGGATGGGCGTGTCGGGTCGCCGGGATCAGCGCGGTCGCCCGCGTGTGCCCCGCCGCGCCCGCGGCCAGCCAGAAGCCAAGCACCACGACCCCGCCCAGCGCGAGCGGGCCCGCGGCGCCCCGCGGCGATGCCGCCACCAGCCCATCCCGCGAAGTCATCCGGCGACCGGTCCCCGGCGCCGCGCTTGCCTCAGTCATTCACCGATCACGTCCTCCGCCCCGCCGGGGCTGGGCGGCTAGAGCTCGCCGAGGTCGCTGGAGAGATCGCCCAGCGCGGCGGCCCGCTCACCCAGGGTCGCACCCGACTCGATCAACCGCCGGGCATGCTCGAGGTCATCCGAGCGCCCAACGGACAATGCTCCGGCGAGGCGGCCCTCGTGCAGATACCAGATCGAGAACTCGCCATCGTCGAGGGATCCGCGTACCACCTCCTCGTCAACCGAGAGAGCGGGCCCGACGTACTCGAGCGACGTCCAGTCCGCCAGGTCGGAGAAGAAGTACGGGACGACGTCATGCGCAACGTCGCGGCCGAGCATGTTGAGCGCCGCGGTCTTGCCGTGATTGAAGGCGACATCCCAGTGCTCGATCCGAATCGGGCGCCCGTGGATGACAGAGTCGTACTCGCAGATGTCCCCGGCCGCGAAGACACCGGGCGTCCCCGTCTGCAGACGCGAATCGCATTTCACTCCGCCGCGCTCCCCCAGCTCGA
Organism: Solirubrobacteraceae bacterium; assembly: GCA_035543355.1. Taxonomy (GTDB): domain Bacteria; phylum Actinomycetota; class Thermoleophilia; order Solirubrobacterales; family Solirubrobacteraceae; genus DASZZG01. The sequence goes on from DASZZG010000197.1 coordinate 2,316, forward strand.
GCCCCGCCGTGCGCGCCAGCGTCACATCGGGCGCCACGCCGATGCCGACCACGACCACGTCGGCATCGAGCCGTTTCCCGCTCTTTGTCACAACGGCGCGCACACGCCCGTCCTCGCCCTCGAAATGGTCCAGCTCCTCACCGCCGTGCAGTTCCACACCATGTTCGGAGAGCACGCGGCCGAAGTAGCGTCCCGCCTGCTCGCCGAAGGTCAGCGACAACGGCAGTGACTCCATCATCACGATCGAGCAGCTCTTGCCGCGCGACGTCAGCGACGCCGCCACCTCGCTGCCGATGTAGGAGCCGCCGATCAGGACAACGTGGTCGGCGTCCTCGGCGTCGGCGACGATCGCATCGGCGTTGGCCAGAACTCGCAGGTAGTTGATGCCCTCCAGATCACAGCCGTCGACGCGCAGGCGTCGAACGTTCGCTCCCGTGGCGAGCAGCGCCTGTCCGAAATGCACAGACTGCTTCGACGACAACGACGCGACACGCGATTCGAGATCGAGCTTGACGACGCTCGTCCGCGTGAGCAGCTCGACCCGCTGCTCCTCATACCACTCGAGCGGGCGGAAGTAGGTCTCCTCGCGCGACTCTTTCCCCTGCATGTAGCCCTTCGAGCAGGAGGGTCGGTTGTAAGGCGGATCGGGCTCGCGCCCGACGATCACGATCGAGCCGTCGGCGTCCTCCTCGCGCAGCCAGCGCGCGCAGTTCCCGGCGGCGAGTCCGCCGCCGATCAGCAGGAAATCGACCTCGCGATCGGCCGCGGCGTCGCTCAAGCCGTCGCCCCGCTGGGCGAGAACTGTTTCGTGATCTCGGCTTCGAGCCCGGGGTTGAGCACCAGCAGGATCTCGTCACCGGACTCGATCACAGTGTCGCCCTGCGGCACGAAGCCGCCACCCGCGCGCAGCACCGAGATGATCAGCGCGCCTTCGGGGAGCGTCACGTCCACCACGCGCTGGCCAACCACCGGCGAGCCGTCCGTTACTTCGAGCTCGATGATCTCGAGTTGCTCCCCCAGGTCGAGCAGGTGAACGAGGCCGTACTCGGGCACCTCGTGCTCGATCAGGCGCAGGATCAGGTCGGTTGCCGAGACGAACGGCTGGATCCCGAGCAGCTTGAAGTGCTGCACGTTCCGGGGGTTGTTGACGCGCGCGATGATCCGTTCGCAGAGGTACTTCTCCTTCGCCACCTGGCAGATCAGCATGTTGTCCTCGTCGTCACCGGTGACGGCGACCACGAGGTCGGCCCGCTGGATGCCGGCGCGCTCGAGCACCCACAGCTCGGTCGCGTCGCCGTACTGGGCAGAGTGCTCGAGCTCCGGCTCGAGCGCGAGGTAGCGACGGCGCAACTGCTCGATCACCGTGACCTCGCTGCCCTTGTCGATCAGCTCACGCGCGAGGTTCAGCCCGACCTTTCCGGCGCCCGCGATGATCACGTACATGATCCGTACCCCCGCCCGCTCACTCGGCGAGCACCGCCTGCTCGAGCATGTCGATTGCAAGCTTGGTCGGGCAGATGGTGTGAAGCCCCTGATCGGCATACCACGCGGCGCGCGCCGGATCGAGCACGCGCACGACGACGCGTGGCACGTCGAAGCGTCGCTGTGCGATCTGGCCGACGACGAGATTCGTGTTGTCTCCGTTGGTCGACGCGATGAAGACATCGGCGCCCTCGATCCCGGCGGCGACCAGCGCGTCGGTCTCGAGCGCGGTGCCGATCGTGAACTGGCCGCCGGAGTCCTCCCACGACTCCGCCTGCTCGTTGTCGAGCCGCTCATGCGACAGCGGATCGGCGTCGAGCACGGAAACCTCGTGCCCGGCGGTGAGCGCGCGCTTGGCGATCGAAGATCCGACCCGTCCGGCGCCAACGATCACGATCTTCATGGGCCAGACTCTACCCGCCGCGCGCACCGTCGCGCGGCCGCGTCACAGCCCCTGCCGGGGCGCCATCGGCGTGGCCGTCGAGCGGCGGGGCGGTCAGGATCACGCGGCACGGAGCCTTGGCGATGACGTAGCGCGTGACGTCTCCCACCAGCTGTTCGAGCGAGCCGCCGCCGAACAGCGCTCCGCCGCGCACGCGCGACGGCTCGTCGGCTGCCAGCACGATCGCCTCCACCCCCCGCCGGCGCGCTTCGTCGACGATCGCCTCACCGGCGCGCCGTGCGCGTACCGTGGCCGTCGCGACCTCGACGCCTTCGTACTCCTCCCCCACCAGCTTCGCGCGGGCCAGCGCGCGGCGAGCGTTCTGTAGCTGCGTTTCGGGAAGGCTGGCGTCGAGCGGCAGCGACATCGGCACCTGGAAGATCCAGACGGCTTCGATCACCGCGCTGGCCGAATCCTCGCCCTCCCCGGCGGCCAGGCGCCCCGCCGTCTGGACCAGGTCCTCGTCGAGTCGGCCGCCGGTCAACGGCACGAGGATCGAGCCGAACTCGCCCTCCGCCGGCGTGCTCCACTCGACCCGCAGAGCCTCCTCGGCGATCATCGCGCGGCGCAGCAGCGAGCGCCCCGAGCGCTTGCGATAGATCACGTAGAGGAGCAGGCCGGCGACGAGCCAACCGAAGCCGACGAGCCCCGCCTCCGGCCTCAGCACGACAACGCAGACGAATCCCGCGGCTGACAGCAGCGCGCCGAAAACGGCCGGGAGCGGCAGGTCGCCACCGCCGATCCGCACCGACCCGGGCATGCGATACGGCCGATCGCGGTCGCCTTCGCGGTAGCGCAGCACGCAGATCGCGAGGTGGGCGATCGTGAAGGCCAGCATCGACCCGAATGCGTAGATCCCGATCAGGAAGTCCAGCTGGAGCGGAGCGAGCAGCGCGAGCGCAAGCGCGGCAGCGATCGCTATCAACACGTAGGGGGTCGCGCGCGAAGGGTGCAGGCGACCCACCGCGCTTGGGATCTGCCGGTTGGTCGCGAGCGAATAGCCCATCCGCGACAGGCCGAGCATCGCCGAGTTCGCCGCGGCACCGAGCACGAGCACTGCGCTCACGCCGACCGCGTAGCGCAACACGTCGGAGATCCAGCCGTGGTCGTAAGCGTGCACGACACCCAGCAGCGGCGCCTCCAGGTTGTTCCCCCGGCTCAGCTCGCTGACGCCGTGATCGACCGGCAGCGCACTCATCGCGACTACGGCGATGCCGACATACACGACCATCACCGTCGCGGCGCTCGCGCCGACGAGCCGCCGCAGCCCGGCGCGGCCGATGCGCACCTCCCCCGCCAATCCCGAGGCAGACTCCAGCCCCGTGAACGCGACGGCGGTCAGCGTGAGGCCGAACAACAACTGACCCCAGGAGGGCGAGTGGCCGAGCCGGATCGGATCGACGAGCTTGTCGGGATTGAAGACCAGCACCATGCCGACAACGATCACGATCACCTGGAGCGCGAAGTCGGCGATCACCAGGGCGTTCAAACGGCGCATTCGCCCAAGGGTCAACCCGCGCACGTTCGAGACTCCGACCAAGATCACGATCGAGGCGGCGATCGCGTACTCGATGCCGCCGTGCCCCAGCGGATCCCAGAACGCCGCGAGGTAGCTCGTCGCCGAGAAGGCGCAGACCGCGATCAGGACGGTGTAGTCGAGCAGGATCGCCCAGGCCGCGACGAAGCTCCACAGCTCGTTGAAGGCGTGGCGGGCGAACACCGTCGAGCCACCCCGTTCCTGATGCAGAGATGCGCCCTCGACGTATGTCATCGCACCGAGCACGAAGAACAGGCCCGACACAAGGAAGACGATCGGGGTCAACCCGAGCGCGTGCTTGGCGACGACGCCGAGCGAGAAGAAGAGGGCGCTGGCGAGCGCGGAGTAGACGATCGCGAACAGGGCCGGGGAGCCCAGCGTACGCCTAACCATCAGTTGCGAGGCCTGGAAACCAGATAGAGCCTGCCCGCCCCGGCGGCCACGAACAGCGGGCCGAGTATCGCGCCGAGCCCCAGGCCGCGCCCTCCGCGGGCAAGGGTCAAGACGAACATCGCCACGCCGAGCACGACCATCGCCAGCGATAGGACCCGGGTCAAGCTTCGGCGCACCGGCGGATAGTGACCGCTTCGCGGCTTCGCCGCTTCGCTCAGGGCTCTCACACCTCCGCTCGCGGGGTACTGCGGAGCGCTTCGCTCCGGTGTTCGAGCAGTTAGGCGCGGATGTCGGTCTCGATCACGATCCGGCAGGGGCGCTTTTGCAGCAGGAAGCTGGCCGTCGGGCCGAGTGCGCGCTCGGATGGCGGTGCATGGACCGTGCCGAGGTAGACCACGTCGGACTTCAGCCGCCCCGCCTCCTCGACGAGCGCCGCGCCGGCCCGTCGCGTGCGGATCAGGCTGGTGCGAACCTTGAGC
>DASZZG010000198.1:0-2776 GCA_035543355.1 Solirubrobacteraceae bacterium
CAGCCAATCAAGCCGTGCTCGACGTCGAGACCGGTGTCGAAGGCCTTGGAGAACTGATCCCGCCGAACGCCGGGCCGGCCGCGGGCGCGGCCGCGCCGCCTTCCTCCTCTACCGCTCCATCCCGCCCAGGCGCACGCCGCCGCTGCCGCGCGCGGCGTCGCCACCGAGCCCAGGCGCGCCGCCGGCGCGGCGCTGCGCTCGCAGCCGCGCGACCATGCCGCGGCGCCCAACGGCGTCGAGCTGGGCATACAGCAGCTTGACGTGCTCGAAGATCGCATCGGCCGCCTGCTGCTGCTGCTCGCGCGCCGCGGACTCGACGCGCTCGAAGCGCAGCGGGTGCCCGTACTGAATCGTCACGCTTGGGAACTGCAGCTTCTTCCAGTTGCGCACGCGCGAGGAGCCGTGGATCGCGACGGGCACGATCGTCGCGCCCGAGTCGAGCGCGAGCCGGCCGATCCCCGGCTTCGCCCGTTCGGCCAACTGCCCCGTGCGCGAACGCCCGCCCTCGCAGTACATCGCGATGCAGCCGCCTCGGTCCAGGATCGTCCCGGCGGTGACGAAGGCCTCCTCGTCGTGATGGCCGCGGCGCACGGGAAAAACGCCCCCGTGCGTGTAGATGAATTGCATCGGACGCGTGAACAGCTGGGACTTGGCCATGAAGCGCACCTTGCGGCGCAGCGCCACGCCAAGGAAGAAGTGGTCCATGAACGAGAAATGGTTCGGCGCCAGGATCACCGGCCCGACGGCGGGCACGTTGTCCGCCGCGATCGAGCGGGCACGGAAGAAGATGATCCCGTAGAGGCTCGTCAGCACGCGCACTAGCTCGTAGACCCAATCGGGCTCGCGCGTGCGCCCGCGCTCGTGGAAACGATCGAAGTGTTCCTTCGGCCGCGGGTCCTTGTAGACCTGGGCCTTCATCGAAGCCAGCTCCTCGCTCACTCCCTGGCCTACCCCTCTACGCGTTCACGGTTACGGAAGCGGGCGCGATCACGGCCGCGCCCACGCGCGCGAGCGCTCGAGCGCGCGATGCCAATCCGCGAGCAGCCGCTCGCGCTCGTCGGATGAGATCCGCGGCTCGTAGCTGTCTTTCACCCTTTGGCTCGACCGCACACGATCGAGCGTCATCGATCCGACGCCGACGCCCGCGAGGTACGCGGCGCCTAGCGCGGTCATCTCCGACACCTCGGGCACCACGACCGGGGCCCCGAGCACGTCGGCCTGAAACTGCATCAACCAGCGGTTGTCGGTGGCCCCTCCGTCGGCGCGCAACTCAAGCATCAGCTCGCCGCCGGCGGACTCCATCGCGCGCACGGCGTCGACTGTCTGGTAGGCGATCGCCTCGAGCGTCGCACGCGCGATCTGGGCCCGTCCCGTCCCACGCGTGAGGCCGACGATCGTGCCGCGCGCGTACGGATCCCAGTGGGGCGACCCGAGGCCGGTCAGCGCGGGCACGAAATAGACGCCATCGTTGGAATCGAGTGACGCCGCAAGCGCCTCGGTCTGCTCGGCGCGCTCGATGATCCCCAGCCCGTCACGCAGCCACTGGACGGCGGCGCCGGTGACGAAGATCGCCGCCTCGGATGCGAATTCGCGCCGATCGCCGATGCCCCAGGCCACCGTTGCGAGCAGCCCGGGCGCCGGGGGCGGCGGCGACGAGCCGCTGTTGAGCAGCACGAACGAGCCCGTGCCGTAGGTGTTCTTGCCAAGTCCGCGCTCGACGCAGCCGTGGCCGAACAGCGCCGCCTGCTGGTCGCCCGCGACTCCCGCCACGGCGACGGCGGCGCCGTCGAGCAGCTCCGGCCGCGTGACACCGATCACGCCGCAGCTCGGACGCAGCTCGGGCAGGGCGCCCCTGGGGACGCTCAGCAACTCGAGCGCCGCGTCGTTCCAGCCGCCGTCGTGAAGGTCGTAGAGCAGCGTGCGCGAGGCGTTGGAGGGATCCGTCGCGTGCTCACCGGTGAGCTTGAAGATCAGCCAGGCATCGACGGTGCCGAGCGCGGCGCGGCCCTCCTCGGCGCGCGCGCGCAGCCCGGGCACGTTGTCGAGCAGCCACTCGAACTTGGTCCCGGAGAAGTACGGGTCGAGCACGAGTCCGGTGCGCTCACGGAAGAAGTCCTCGTGGCCCGCGGCGCGCAGTTCGTCGCAGCGCGCCGCGGTGCGGCGGTCCTGCCAGACGAGCGCGCGGTGCAGCGGCTCGCCGCTCTGGCGATCCCAGGCCACCACGGTCTCGCGCTGGTTTGTGATCCCGATCGCTTCGAGCTCCCGCGGCGCCACCGCGGCGTCGCGCAGCGCCGCCTCGGCGGTCGTGACGACGCTGTCCCAGATCTCGCCCGCATCGTGCTCGACCCAGCCGGGCTGCGGGAAGTGCTGCTCGATCTCGCGACTCGCGCGCCCGAGCGGCTGCGAGTCCTGATCGAAGACGATGCAGGTGGTCTGAGTCGTGCCCTGATCGATCGCGAGGATCACGCGTGCTCCAGGCTATGGCAGCGCGACACGGCAGTGCGCCTCAGCGACGATCCACGTACACGCGCGCGAACGCGATCAGCTGGCGCCCGCGATGTACGAAGCCGCCGAGCGTGCGGCCCGTTGCGCGGTGCTCGAGGTCGAGGTCGAACTCGCGTAGGCGATAGCCGGCGCGCACCGCGTCGATCGCCATCGCCGTCTCCATCCCGAAGCCGGCGGCGAACGGCACGACGACCGACAGCAGCTCGCCACGCAGCGCCCGCTGACCTGAGATCGGCGCACGCAACCGCAGGCCACAGCGCCGCTCGATGGC